>JAKIVC010000025.1 GCA_021647245.1 Gammaproteobacteria bacterium | reverse complement strand
CTCCTGCGGCTCCTGCGGCTCCTGCGGCTCCTGCGGCTCCTGCGGCTCCTGCGGCTCCTGCGGCTCCTGCGGCTCCTGCGGCTCCTGCGGCTCCTGCGGCTCCTGCGGCTCCTGCGGCTCCTGCGGCGCTATGGGGTGTGTAGCTTGGCCGTCGGTTGTTGCTGTTTGTTGGATATCTTCGATCGTTGATGGGTCTACTTCATGCGTGGCGACTTCAGGGTGAGAAGGGGGTGTTGTTTCGAACAGGTGGTCGAGTGATTGGAAGACACCATCACACTTGCCGCAGCGCACAAAACCCTTGGCAGTACTGAGCTGCTCGGGGTGAACCCGATAGGTTGTTTTGCAGTGTGGGCAGCGGGTGAACATTAAGTACTCCGGTTTTTGGTTTTGCGGCCTACTTGCGTATACCTTCTAGGCGAATCCAATCTTCTTGTTGTACGGGTTTTGCCATTTCGAAATAGGGGGTGTAGGCATCGCTCACCCGTTGTGCCTGCTCCGCTAGAATGCCTGATAGTACAATGACTCCTCCCTGCTTTGTTAATCCAGCAAGCTTATGCGCTAGGTCGATGAGAGGGTTAGCGAGGATGTTGGCCAGGAGTAAGTCGGCTGCTTCAATCTCAACCTGATTAGGCAGGTTGAGTTTTAGTTGATTGGAAACACTGTTTTTTTCGGCATTACTTTGGCTTGCTTCGAGTGCTTGTGGGTCGGTGTCGATGCCGGTGCAGTGACGCCCTCCAAGTTTTAGGGCGGCGATGCCGAGTATGCCTGAGCCGCAGCCATAATCAATTATGCTGCTGTTTTTGGGTGGATTGGCATCCAGCCACTCCAGACAGAGTGCTGTTGTGGGGTGTGTGCCGGTGCCAAAAGCGAGGCCGGGGTCTAGGTGCAGGTTAATCCCTTTTTTGTCAGGTGCCGAGTGCCAGCTGGGCACGATCCAGAGGTGCTGGCCAAATTGAATAGGCTCGAAGCTCTCCATGCACTCTCGTACCCAGTCTCGATCTTCAAGTCGCTCGCTGTTCCAGCGTAGTGCTCCAAAGCGCTTTTCCAACTGGTTGATTAACGGGTCAACGGCGATGTCGATATCGAATAGCCCGACCACGCACACCTCTTTCCACAGTGGTGTGGTGCCAAGTTCAGGCTCGAATATGGGCTGGTCGGCTCGATCTTCGAGGGTGACTGCAAGGGCTTCCAGCTCTTCTAATGCTTCTGAAATGGGCTCGGCCAAGTTGTTGCTGGTGTCAATTTTTAGCTGCATCCAGGGCATTGGATAACCTTAATATAATGGCTTTTCGAGGCGGCATGGAGTGGCTTAGGCATGTGTTGACAGGCCAAGCATTTTTTCCAGGTAGTGGATATTGGTTCCACCGACCATGAAGCCGCTGTCACTGCATATTTTCTGTTGCAGCGGGATGTTGCACTTAATCCCTTCGATAACCATTTCACTGAGTGCGGTGCGCATCCGCGCAAGGGCCACTTCACGGTTTTCACCATGGGTGATCAGTTTGCCGATCATGGAGTCGTAGTGCGGTGGGACGGTGTAGCCCGCATAGATGTGGGAGTCTACTCGTACGCCTAAGCCACCGGGGGCGTGGTAAGCGGTGATTTTTCCCGGTGAGGGTATGAAGTTGTCGGGGTCTTCAGCATTAATGCGACACTCAATGGCATGGCCATTGATCTTAATGTCACTCTGCTGATAGGCGAGTGGTTCGCCTGCGGCAATGCGGATCTGCTCTTTTATAAGGTCGACACCGGTGATCATTTCACTGACGGGGTGCTCAACTTGAATGCGGGTGTTCATCTCAATGAAGTAGAACTCACCGTTTTCGTAAAGAAATTCAAAGGTGCCTGCGCCACGGTAGCCGATGTCGATACAGGCTTGGGCGCAACGTGCTCCGATGCGCTGACGCTGTTCGTCACTGATGCCGGGGGCGGGGGCTTCTTCGATCACTTTTTGGTGGCGGCGTTGGATGGAGCAGTCACGTTCGCAGAGGTGGATCGCATTGCTATGTGTATCAGCAAGCATCTGGAATTCGATGTGGCGCGGGTTCTCTAAAAACTTCTCCATGTAGACCATGTCATTGCCAAACACGGTGCCCGCTTCGGTTTTGGTCAGTGAGATAGCGTCAAGCAGGTTAGATTCGCTATGTACTACGCGCATACCACGCCCGCCGCCGCCACCGGCTGCTTTGATGATGACCGGATAGCCAATTTTTTTGGCGATGCGTAAGTTTTCATCCCCATTTTCGCCCAGTGGGCCGCCCGAGCCAGGCACGGTGGGAACACCGGCTTTAAGCATTGAGTTGATTGCGGCAACTTTGTCACCCATGATGCGGATTGTTTCAGCCTTTGGGCCGATGAAAACGAAGCCACTATCTTCAACGCGTTCAGCAAAGTCGGCATTTTCAGAGAGAAAGCCATAGCCGGGGTGAATGGCCTGGGCATCTGTAATTTCAGCCGCGCTGATCAGTGCGGGTACTTTGAGGTAGCTGTCGGTCGAGGAGGCCGGGCCTATGCAGATGGACTCATCTGCCATGCGAACATGTTTCAGGTCGCGATCAGCTTCAGAGTGAACGGCAACGGTCTGGATGCCCATTTCACGGCAGGCGCGAAGAATGCGAAGTGCAATTTCGCCACGGTTAGCAATTACTATTTTATCAAACATGGATAGACCCGGTTAGTTGGTGAGGTGCCGATTATTCAGGCTCCTTGATCTTTATTCGATAATGAAGATGGGCTGTCCATATTCGACAGGCTGTCCATTTTCAACAAGAATCGCTTTGATAATGCCGCCTTTGTCCGCTTCGATCTGGTTGAGCAGCTTCATCGCTTCAATGATGCAGATGGTATCACCGGCATTTACAGATTGACCTACCTCGGCGAACGGTTTCGCGCCGGGAGATGAGGAGCGATAGAAGGTGCCGACCATGGGTGATGTTACTTGATGGCCTGAAATTTCAGGCTCAGCCGGGGCTTCTACTACGGGTGCGGCCGTTGTGGCGGGCGGCAGGGCGGTAGCGGGCGCGGCTTGAACAATGGTCTGGGTGGTGCCACGGCTGATGCGAAGTGACTCTTCGCCCTCGATGATTTCGATTTCAGCAATGTCAGACTCTTCAAGCAGTTCAATGAGTTTTTTTATTTTGCGTATATCCATAATCTTATGAACCTGTGTTTGTGAGGTGTTGGTTGGCAGCCTGTAAGGCGTATTCGTAACCTTGGTCACCCAGGCCACAGATCACGCCTATGGCGAGATCAGAAAGGTATGAGTGGTGACGAAATGCTTCTCGCGCATGCACATTGGAGAGGTGAACCTCAATGAAGGATATGGCGGTTGCCGCGAGCGCATCACGGATGGCGATGCTGGTATGGGTAAAGGCTGCCGGGTTGATGATGATAAAGTCCACGCCGTCATGGAACGCCTGATGAATACGCTCTACCAGCGAGTGTTCAGCATTGCTTTGAAAAAAATCCAGTGAGAGATTGAGCTGTTTGGCTCGCTGCTCTAGCTGTTGCTGGATTTGGGCCAGCGTCACGCAACCGTAGTGCTTAGGTTCGCGAATACCCAGCATATTCAGGTTGGGACCATTAAGTACCAGGATTTTTGCCATAAATATTTTGAACTTCGCTTATGTCTGTTGAGTTTTGGCTCGCCATGTACGGCGTGGATCAGGTGGTTAATATTATCGATGATTCATGGCGGGATGTCTATGTGGAATATGCGAAACCTGGGAGATCGATGCAGATAGGGGATGTTCGTGCTTTATTTGCTTTATTTAGCGGATCCGCTCGGCATGTTGGCGAAATGAGCTGGCATCCATAAATCCTACCAGTCGCAGGTGGCGCAGCTCTTGGCCGCTCTGATCATAAAAAATAATCGAGGGAGGTCCGATGAGGTCAAACTGCTTCAGCAGCGCTTTGTCATTAGCGTTGTTGGCGGTGACATCGGCTTTTAACAGGCGAAAGCCGCTCAGTGCGGCGATGACCTGTGGATCACTAAAGGTATAGCGCTCCATCTCTTTGCAGGAGACACACCAGTCGGCATAAAAATCGAGCATAACGGGTTGGCCATTTTCCTTGGCCAAGGCGGTCTCTCGTTGCAGTTCATCTACGGATTTGATGATTTTAAATTCCAGTTTATTGGACTGTTGTGTGGATGAGGTGGCTGCAAAACTGATGCCCTGCAGCGGCTGTAACGGGTCTTTTGCGCCACTGGCAGCGCCGATCAAGAGTAGCGAGCCGTAGATCAGCAGGGTGAGTCCGACACCCTTCCAGAGTTTTTTCCAGCCGGTGCCATCAATGCCGACCGGTTCAAGCGCCCCCATATAGATGGAAGAGCCAATCAGTAGTACTGACCATAACGCCAGTGTAATGGAAGCAGGAATGATGCGCTCCAGCATCCAGATGGCGACCGCAAGCAGCATCACGCCAAACACCGCTTTAATGCTATTCATCCAGTTGCCCGCGTGAGGGAGTAACTTGCCTGCTGAGGCGCCGATGGCCAGCAGTGGCAAACCCATGCCCATGCTCAGAGCAAAGAGCGCCATGCCACCCAGTACGGCATCACCTGATTGGCCGATATAAATTAACGCGCCCGCCAAGGGGGGGGCGACACAGGGGCCAACAATCAGTGCCGAGAGAAAACCCATGATGGCAGTGCCTGCAAGGGTGCCACCTTGTTGGCTGTTGCTCATTTGGGAGAGTTTGCTTTGTACGGCACTGGGAAGTTGTAGTTCGTAGAAGCCAAACATCGACAGGGAGAGCAGCACAAAGACGATACTGAAGGTGCCGAGTACCCAGACATTTTGCAGCATTATTTGCAGGTTTTCACCAAACATTCCGGCGAAAACGCCGGCAATTGTGTAGGTTAACGCCATGGCCAGCACATAGACCAGTGACAGGGTAAAAGCGCGGCGCGTAGTGATCTGCTCCCCTTGCCCAACAATGATGCTGGAGAGGATGGGTATCATCGGGAAGACACAAGGCGTAAACGCCAATAACAGGCCAAGGCCGAAGAAGGTTGCGATGATGAGCCAGGCTGATTTATGGGTCAAGTCATCGGCAAGCTGATCCTGCTCTGAAAGCATGGGGGCGGCATCTGTTGGTGAGGCTGTTGTGTCGGCAGGGCTGCCGCTGCTGGCGGGTAGCCGTATGTCGATGTGGCTGGTGGTGGGTGGGTAGCAGAGCCCCGCATCCGCACACCCCTGATAGCGGGCTATCAGGGTAATAGGGGTCTCTTTTTCGAGTGTGTGCGCCAGCTTGATGGTAAAGCTCGCCTTACCGTAGTAGACCTCCATCAGGCCAAAAAACTCATCATCCTTCTCTTTGCCTTTACTGCCCACTGCGCTGGTAATGGTGATCTCTTCGTTGCTTTCAATGGTGAACTCAAACTTGTCTTTGTAGAGGTAGTACTCATCAACAATATCAAAGTTGGCACGGATGGTATGACTGTCGATTACCTCAGCGCTGTAGAAAAAAGCATCTTCCGGGTCGAGAAATTCGGGCTGACTGCTGTTGAGCCCCAGCGTGGTTCCCAGGTCGCGAAAGGTGTCACCCAGGCTTGCTTGTGCTGAGGGGGCGACACTGAGGAGTAAAAGTAAGGTGACGAAGAGTGATCTGATTAGGGTCATTGTCTCTGCTCGGGTTATATTTTCTACATCAGTCAGGCTGCTTTAACCTTGAGGGTCGTCGCTACGTATCATCTGAAGACCTGCTGCTATTGAGCCAGTCGAGGTAACCCTCAAGGCCTTGCGTGATTGGGACTGCGATGATCTCGGGAAGTTCATAGGGGTGTTGTTCAAGGATCAGCTTCTGAATTGATGGGTAGTCTGTTTTGTGGCTCTTTATTAATAGTAGAATCTCTTGGCTCGACTCAACTTGCCCCTGCCAACGGTAAAATGAGCGGACTTCTGGTACTATGTTAACACAGGCAGCAATGCCTTGGTCGATCAGTTCGCTGGCGAGCCGTTCTGCACTTGCATAGTCGGGGCAGGTGTTGAGCACAATTTGATATTCCGTGGACATGTTAACTCCTTGCCATGCATAGATTTAAAGATAACCTGTTGTCGGGGTGTTTGCCACCGGGTGAGGTATGATGACTCCTTTTAGAGCTCTTTTTTTGTTATTTTTGGTGGTGCCGATCGTGGAGATTTACCTGCTGATTACAGTGGGTGGCTTGATCGGTGTGATGCCGACAATATTGTTGGTGATTTTGACCGCCATATTAGGTGCTTTGCTATTGCGCTATCAAGGGTTTATGACCTTTCAGCGGGTGCAGAGTGAGTTGGCCCAGGGGCAGATACCGGCGATGGCGATGATGGAAGGGGTGTTACTACTTCTTGCGGGCGCACTGCTCTTGACCCCGGGGTTTTTTACCGATGCCATCGGTTTTTTCTGCCTGGTGCCACCACTGCGCCGTTGGCTGATTCGCCTGCTGATGCAGCGTGTTATTGTTCGGAGCTTTGGTGCGAGTAATGTTGACGATTCACCCCGCTCTGATGGGGGAAGAACCATTGAAGGGGACTTTCGTCGCCGCGACGACGATTGAAAAAATATTTTCTTTTGCCTTGAATTCCTTTTGAGTGCCCCTATTATTGCTCTCGCGAGAGTCGAGAGTCTCGATCAGTCTTATGGGCTTTGAGTCGATGCCAGCCTCTTGCTGATGTCGATAATTAATTGATTAACATTTAATTTTATTTTTGGAGAACTCAACAATGAGCAGCATTCGTCCATTGTATGACCGCGTTGTAATTCGTCGTGTAGAAGAAGAATTGACCTCGGCAGGCGGCATCGTCTTGCCAGGTAGTGCCACTGAAAAACCTTCTCAGGGCGAAATTGTAGCTGTCGGTCCTGGTAAAGCATTAGAAAACGGCGAAACTCGCGCAATGAGCGTTAAAGTTGGTGACTCTGTCTATTTCGGTAAGTTTTCAGGCTCCGAAGTTAAGGTTGATGATGAGACCCTGCTGGTAATGCGCGAAGACGATATTATCGCAGTAATCGAGGCTTAATGGCCGCTCTCCACTCACGTTTCAAATAGATCAAGCATTGAAGGAATAGAGAACAATGGCTAAAGACGTACGTTTTGGTTCTGATGCCCGCAGCCGCATGGTTGACGGTGTAAATATTTTAGCGGATGCCGTAAAGGTAACGCTGGGTCCTAAAGGTCGTAACGTAGTACTGGAGCGTGGCTTCGGTGCACCGACTATCACTAAGGATGGTGTTTCTGTTGCCAAAGAGATCGAGCTGGAAGATAAGTTCGAAAATATGGGCGCACAGATGGTAAAAGAGGTTGCATCACAAACAAATGATGTAGCCGGTGACGGTACCACTACTGCGACAGTTCTGGCGCAGAGCATTTTGGCCGAAGGGATGAAAGCGGTTGCAGCCGGTATGAATCCAATGGATCTTAAGCGCGGTGTCGATAAGGCGGTTATCGCAGCGGTTGCTGAGCTGAAGAGCATTTCCAAACCATGCGAAGATAGCAAGGCGATTGCCCAGGTAGGTACTATCTCTGCAAACTCTGATAGCTCAATCGGTGAGATCATTGCACAAGCGATGGATAAGGTCGGTAATGAAGGTGTTATCACCGTAGAAGAGGGCTCAGGTCTGGATAATGAGCTGGACGTTGTTGAAGGTATGCAGTTTGACCGTGGTTATCTGTCACCTTACTTCATCAATAACCAGGACAGCATGAGCGTTGAGATGGATAATCCATTGATCCTGATTCACGACAAGAAAGTCTCTAATATTCGTGACTTGTTGTCAGTGCTGGAAGGTGTTGCCAAAGCGGGTCGTCCACTGCTGATTATTGCCGAAGATGTTGAAGGCGAAGCACTGGCGACACTGGTGGTTAATAATATGCGCGGTATTGTTAAGGTTGCAGCCGTTAAGGCACCTGGTTTTGGTGATCGTCGTAAGGCGATGCTGGAAGATATCGCGACCCTGACAGGCGCTACTGTGATAGCAGAAGAGGTTGGCTTGACTCTGGAGAAAGCGACCATCGAAGATCTGGGTACCGCGAAAAAAGTACAAATCACCAAAGATGCCACGATTGTGATTGATGGTGCCGGTGAGACCGCAACCATTGAGGCGCGGGTTACCCAAATTCGTACTCAGCTGGCAGATACCACCTCTGACTACGATAAAGAGAAGCTACAAGAGCGTATTGCCAAGTTGGCAGGCGGTGTGGCTGTTATCAAAGTGGGTGCTACCACCGAGATGGAAATGAAAGAGAAGAAAGATCGTGTCGACGATGCACTACACGCCACACGTGCTGCGGTACAGGAAGGTGTTGTTGCCGGTGGTGGTGTTGCACTGGTTCGTGTTGTTGATGGGCTGAAAAAGCTGAAAGGTGATAACCACGATCAGGATGTTGGTATCGCTATCGTACGCCGTGCGTTGGAAGAGCCACTGCGTCAAATCGCCAGTAATGCAGGTGAAGAGTCCTCAGTTATTATTAACAAGGTAGCTGAAGGTGAAGGCAACTTTGGCTTCAATGCGGCGACTGGTGAATATGGTGACATGATCGAGATGGGTATTCTGGATCCAACCAAGGTAACGCGTACTGCATTGCAAAATGCGGCATCAGTTGCCGGTCTGATGATTACCACGGAGGCGATGATCGCTGACAAACCTGCTGAAGCGGGTGCCGGTGCTCCTGATATGGGTGGCATGGGTGGTATGGGCGGCATGGGTGGTATGGGCGGCATGATGTAACCCACCCCCCTTCGTCTAGATGTAAGAGAGGCTCTGCGGCTAACCGCAGGGCTTTTTTTTGAGTGGAGTGTGATTGTATGCGTTTGAAAAGAACGAAGAGTGGGGAGAGAGGTTGCTAATGCTTCATGAATTATGCGCAGCCTAGTACATCAACCCTTCGGGCGTTTCTGTGGCACTCCGCCTCGGCGTTATAGCGCTTATCAAGGGAATAATCATTACCTGCGAGCTATGCCTTGATGCGAAATGCCACAGAATCGCTGACTAGGCAATATAAGAGGGTTGATGTGGAGGCTGTCGGACTTAGGGTGAATCTACTGCGGAAAAGCCATTCAGGCCCATTTCTCCGATCATTTTCGTTGAATATGCTCAATATTCGCCTCAAACGATCAAAAAAATGGACTCAAAATGGCTTTCCCTCGCTACGATCACCTAAGTCCGACAGCCTCCTAACTTATTACTTGTTGATTTTACAGGAAGTATCTCCCCGATCACGCGACATTGTTGATAGGGCAGCCTTTCAGGAATTTAACTGTCAAATTAATCTCTTGCGAGATTTTTTGCAGACTTATGAAGTGCTCGGAGTACGGGACGAGGTGTTCAATCCAGTGCGGCAATTGGTCGCATCGATTGTAGCCACGCTATCGATTATGATGGTTGCAGTTGAAAGCCCGAATCCCTGGCTTTTTTCTATACTTTGTTTTGGCGGCCTAATGCGGGTCGCCTTTTTTTTGCCGAAAAAAATGATATGACTTATAGTTCGGGTAAACTTCAGGGTATTCATGTTGCTTTATAAAATAGTAGATTCTGGTTTGAAGGGCTGTCTGGTCATTGTTATGAGCAGCTTGCTGCTGAGTGCCTGTATGGATGAGGATGAAAGTGATGAACGCTATAGCATCAGTGGTGTGATTACCGCTGCAGATAGCTCCATGGTTGATAGCGATGTTAATAATCCACAGGCTTTTTATTTGGAAAATAATCATTTTTCAACTGCCCAGCGGGTGGGCAATCCACTGAATCTGGCGGGGTATGTGAATGTTCCGAATAGGGGTGTAGATGGCCGTTCATTTTTGAGTGGTGATCGGGATGATGTTTTTCGGGTCGATTTAATTGCGGGTCAGCGGGTCATGCTGACGACCTCTGATTGGTCTTCTGATAATGACTTGGATCTGATTGTCTACGACCTCCAAGGAGAGATGGTTGGAGAGTCACTAGGCGTTACGGCAACCGAGCAAGTGGTGGTTGCTGATACTGGTCATTACTACATTCATGTGTATGCATATGCCGGTGCTTCTAACTATACGTTGAATCTGGGTGTTAACGTGCCTGCCAGCACGAGCAGCTTCTCCACAAGCAGTGAATTTGTTGAGGGTGAGGCAGTTATTGTCTTGAAAGAGGCGAGTGTTGATGCTCGTAGGGTGATGAATAAATATGGTTTAGAGAAGCAACAAGCAGCTGGAAGTGGCATGCAGTTGTGGCGACTGCCCAAAGAGCCGGGTGCGCGGATCTCTTCGTTAAAGCGTTTAGGTGTCCAGTCAACCGGTATTGGGGCTCTGACGCCTGTGCAGCAGCGCAAGCGAGAGACACTCTACATGATTAAAGCGTTGGCCAAAGATCCCCAGCTGGCCTTTGTAGAGCCTAATTACATTTATCAGCCTACAGCGGCGGTGGATGATGAGTATTACAACCGGCAGTGGCACTACCCGTTAATTAGCCTTGATCGTGCTTGGGATTTGCTGCCGGGGGTCCACTCGGCGATTGTTGCGGTGATTGATAGCGGCACCTTGCCAGGCCACCCTGACCTGGTAGGGCAGCAGCTTGCCTCGGGTTATGATTTTGTGAGTGACGTACAAAACTCAGGTGATGGTGATGGCTTGGATTTGGATCCAACTGATGAGCATGGCGGTGATCCCTATTATGTTTTTCATGGCGCTCATGTTGCGGGTACGGTTGCAGCCAAAAGCAATAATGGACAAGGAGTGGCTGGTGTGGCGGGCACATGGCCAGTTAAGTTGATGGCGCTCAGAGTGCTCGGGTCACTGGGTGGTACATCATATGATATTAGCCAGGCAATCTACTATGCGGCGGGACTGCCTAATGATTCGGGTGTTCAGTTAACCGGCGGAGACGTGGCCAGTGTGATTAATATGAGCCTGGGTGGCCCGTCTCGAAGCGAAGCGGTGGCTACAGCCGTCGCGGCGGCAATTGATCAGGGGATTGTTGTTATAGCCGCCGCAGGTAATGACGGGAGTTCAATGCCGATGTATCCAGCGTCACTGGCGGGTGTCATCTCCGTGAGCGCGGTGGGCGCGGATAAGCAGTTAGCCTCCTATTCAAACTACGGCGCTTATATCGATATTGCGGCCCCAGGAGGCGATATCGATGCGGACTTCAACCGGGATGGCGTACCCGATGGCATTCTGAGTGTGGCGGGTGACGTGGTGGCGGGAAGTGTGGCTCATAATTACGCCTATCTGCAAGGCACATCAATGGCCTCTCCCCATGTGGCGGGTGTGGCGGCGTTGATGAAGACCCTTTACCCTGCCATGACGAGTAGTATTTTTGAAGCTTGGTTGCGAGCGGGGCGGCTGACCACTGACTTGGGTAGTGCAGGCCGCGATGATACTTTCGGCTACGGATTGGTTGATGCGTATAAGGCGGTGTTAGAAGCGAAAGAGGCGGTGGATGGTAGTCAACAGCCACTGCTCTACTCCAATCCGAGCAGTATTGATTTTGGCCTGGTTGATGGGTGGCGGCTATTTGATGTGAGCAACCTGGGTGGCGGCTCGCCAACCATCAGCTCGCCAGCCAGTAGTGAGCACTGGTTAACGGTTGATTGTGAGCGAGACTCGGCACAGCGATGTACCACTGACACACAAGGGTTGGGGCGCTATGTGGCGACTATCGACCGCTCGCTGCTGGCTGAGGATGCTAACTACAGTGCTACGATTACCTTTACCAGCAATATTGAGGGCGGCCTCTACACCCTCCCGGTCACTGTGCAGCGCTTAACATCGACAATGGTGGCGGATGCCGGTTACCTCTATGTGGCTCTATTTGAACAGGATAGTCGCTTAAGTCGTTACTCTGTCGCAGTGACGGCAGTTGATGGCCAGTACCACTATCAGTTTGAGGGTGTTAAACCGGGAAGCTATGAAATATTAGCGGGGAGTGATGCCGATAACGATGACTCTATTTGCGATCGAGGTGAAAGCTGTGGCGGGTACCCCTTTTATGGTGATATCGAGTTTGTGAAGGTTGACCGGTCAAGGGCGAATGTGAACTTCAGTGTGGGTATCGGGTTGCGCCTCTCTGCCACTAATAAAGGGTTGCTAGGTGAAAGTATGGAGCAAAGAGAAGTGTTAAAAAGGTGGCGGGTTGAGTGATTAAGTTGTTTGGTGTGGTGATCACTGTCATGATGGCTTTTACCGTGGTTGCCGGTGACCGGCTCCCACCGCAAGTTGAGGTAAAACCCCTGATGCAAGGAGCGCACTGCGGCAGCTCTGTGATGGGTGTTGAGTGGCTGCAGAGCGGCAAACTCTATCAGCAGTTTGCGGCAGATGGTTCACGGCTGTTATTGGTCAGTATGGGGCAACAGAGCAGTGCCGGTTATTCATTGGCGCTACTGACTGAAATCACCGCCTTAGTCGATGGCCAGCTATCGATTCAAGTGGCTTGGAATAGCCCGCTACAAGGGATGATGATGGCTCAAGTGGTTACACGGCCCTGCTTGTTGCTGGTACTGCCAGCGAAAGATTATAAAAGAGTTCAGATTATTGATCAGATGGGGAAACTTAAAATGAGCCTCTCTCGGCCGGGTTTAGAATAAGAGACCTTTGCATGAGAGGTGTGCGCACGAAAGAAGAGATAAAACCAGGTCTGTTTTAGCTTTTTTATCCGTGCATCCTCCCGTGTAAAAGCCTCAATAAAGTGCTTATTCTGCCTCTTGGCGAGGGCGATCGGTGTGTCCGCCTAGGAGGCTGTCGGGCTTAGGTGATCGTAGCGAGGGAAAGCCATTTTGAGTCCATTTTTTTGATCGTTTGAGGCGAATATTGAGCATATTCAACGAAAATGATCGGAGAAATGGGCCTGAATGGCTTTTCCGCAGTAGATTCACCCTAAGTCCGACAGCCTCCTAGTGCAGGTTTATCTGTTTCACCCTCTTTTTTACAGCAGTTACGCCCAGCTTCCTTGGCTTGGTAGAGTGCTGCATCCGCTCGCTGGAACACGGTGTCTGGGGTGTCTCCTTCACGGAATTGTGCCAGGCCGCAGGAGATGGTGAGCCGTACTCGCTTATCGTTAAAGTGAAACTCGGTTTTCTCAATGGCTTCGCGTAATTTATTGGCAACCATGAGCGCGGGCTCTATCTCAGTTTCGGGTAGTAGAGAGACAAACTCTTCACCACCAAAGCGAGCGAGGTGGTCGACTTTGCGGAGTCTATTTTTGAGTAGTTGGGCGACGATTGTCAGTGCTTTGTCCCCCGCTTGATGCCCAAAATCATCGTTGACACGCTTGAAGTGATCTATATCCCAAATAATCATGGTGAGGCTGTGCTGGAATCGCTGCCAACGACTATATTCAGTCTGAATAAATTCTTCATAAGCTAGGCGGTTATTGACACCTGTCAGCGGGTCTTTGGTCGCTCTGTTACGCTGCTCTTCGAGTGCTTTTTGTAGGCTATTTGATTCTGACTCAACCTTTATTACCTGGTTTACCATCGACTCCATGGCGTGTTCCATCTGCTCATAGCGTATTTTATTCTCTTTTTTGAAGCTGTCCAGATGCTGGTTGATGGTGCTAAGCCGCGATTGAATACACTGCTTAAGCTCTGCAAGATCATTCATTTCGAGCACGGATGTTTGCATATCACTTACTTGTGTTTTAACCGCGCTGTCCAGCTTCTCACTGCTCTGCCGGAGCTGATTTTGATGCCCCTGTGCCCCTCTGATATTGCTGTCGATCTGGTCGAGGGTGTTGGTGATGTTGAGCAAAAACCCCTCAAGTGCCTGTTTCTCGCTTTGGCTCAGTGATTGTGCATGGCTGATCAAACTGGCGAGCGACTCCAGAATTTGACTGAAGTCGAGTTGGCCCTTCTCTGTGGATAATATTGTTTCACGTAGCTTTTCAAGCTCCTGTGCGTAGGGGTCTACCAAGGTGATGCGATCCAGAAGCTGCAAAAGCACCCCTTCAGCGGTTTCGCCTGACAAATCTGCCCCTTTCACCTCGATAGCGTCAGGCTGATCGCGATTCTCGGGTAATTTGCTGAGCAAATCAGCCAGTTTACTTATCAAGTGGTTTAAATCTGCCTCATCAGTCGAGTTGTTAAATTTTGCGTTGATCTCATTCAGTTGCTCAGCATAGGGACTGGGTAGGGAGACTTCGCTAAGCAGTTGCTTGAATGGTTGGGTATTTGTTTGGGGCTTTACATCGCCCTTGCGCTGTTTTTCACTGCTAGTAAACAGGCGGGATAAAAAGCCACCCTCGGGTTCAGGCTCTTTCGGCGCAGAGGTGGTAGTGGTTTCTTGTGGCGGTGTTATTTTTTGAGTTTCGGTGCTGGTTTGCTCCGCATTTTGTGCGGCGCGTAGTAGCAGTGCCAACGCGTCGATGTGTGTCTCAATCTGTTGGCTGGCGTGCTTGTGGCTAAGCTCTTTGCGGAGTATTGTTTGCTGCTTATGGAGTGCGCTGGGGAGTGTCAGTTTCTCCAGTAATGAGAGCAGTAGTTGCGGGTTTTTGGGTTGTGATTGTTGCTGCTGACTGACTGTTTGGCCGCGTGTGCTGATCTCCTCACTGAGCTGGCCGATGTAGAGTGGCTTTCGGCCGCTGCGAATGCTACTGCGCAGGGAGTCAAGCTGCTTGTCTAGTTGGCTGTCGAATCCATCAAGAGCGAGGCTGATGCGCGATAAACTGCGGCGAAGCAGGGTCTCTGTGTCGGCCGATTGTTGCTCAGTCTGTTCCAGTTTTTCCAGGGCAGAAAAATATTTTTTCTTCCATTGAAGTGCTTGGTCTTCATTATTTGGCATGGTATCTGTTTCTCACGCTAGAAAGGACTCACCATCTCTCCCAACTGCTCAGTCAGTTTAATGTTTTCACTGTAATCGACCGGGCAATCGATAATGCTGACAGTGTTGTCGGCAAGTGCTCGTTTTAATGTAGGCACTAACTGTTTGGCTGATTCAATCCGGTACCCTTTGGCACCGAATGCTTCGGCATATTTAACAAAGTCCGGATTGCTAAAGTGGACATTGGAGGTGCGGCCAAACTGAGTCATTTGCTTCCACTCAATAAGCCCATAGGCGCCATCATTCCAGATTAGAATGACCATGGAGATGCTCAGGCGCATCGCTGTTTCGATCTCTTGAGAGTTCATGAGGAAGCCAGCATCGCCGGTGACAGCAACCACTTTTTTATCAGGATGGGCGAGCTTTGCTGCGATTGCTCCGGGTATCGCAATGCCCATGCTGGCGAAACCATTGGAGATAATGCAGGTGTTTGGGTTCTCGCAGCGGAACATGCGTGCCATCCACATCTTATGTGCGCCTACATCACAGATGACGGTGTCTTGAAGTGCCAGCGCGGTACGCAGATCCCAGATTATTTTTTGGGGTTTAAGCGGTATGCACTCATCCTTGGCATGTTGGTTCATTTCGTTGATAAGAGCCGTTCTTAGGGGGCGCAGTGGGTGCCCTTCGCGAGGGGTGAGTTGTTCTGCTATGCGCGCAAGGCTGAGCTTGATGTCACCGATGACACCCACTTCGATGGTGTAGTTGGCATCAACCTCAGCCGGGCTTGCGTCAATATGGATAATGATTCGGTCGTTGCTGGGGTGCCAAAGATGGGGGTGGTACTCCACCAGGTCATAACCGATGCAGATGATCAGGTCGGCCTGGGTAAAGCCAAACAGTACATGATCTTGCGCCTGAAGGCCTACGCTGCCCAACGCCATGGGGTGTTTGAACGGAATAACCCCTTTTGCCATAAAGGTGTTGGCCACGGGGATCTTGAGCTGCTCGGCAAATGCCGCGAGTTGTAGTGATGCATCGGCACGAATAACCCCATTTCCGGCCAGAATGATCGGATTTTTGGCATTGGAGATAATCTCTATCGCTCTATTTATTCGTTTCAGTGCCGGTTCGGGTGATGAGGGGGTTTTGAACTGAAGTGGTTGAGCATCGGTGTTCAGTTTGGCAATGTTTTCAGGGAACTCAATAAACGTTGCGCCACTTTTTTCAGCCTGTGAAAGCTTGAATGCCTTGCGTACAACCTCCGGGATGGTTTCCGCTTCCAGGATCTGGCTGGAGTATTTGGTGATCGGCTGAAATATTTTATTCAGGTCCAATACCTGATGGGACTCTTTGTGTAGCCGGTAGGTGGGGGCTTGGCCGGCGATGGCCACCACCGGTGCGTGATCCATATTGGCATCGGCAACGCCGGTAATCAGGTTGGTGGCCCCCGGCCCCAGTGTGGCCATGCAGACTCCGGCGCGACCGGTTAAGCGCCCATAGACATCTGCCATGAAGGCAGCCCCTTGCTCGTGTCGACAGGTGATGAACTGGATTTTCGAATTGAGAAGGGCATCCATGACATCCAGGTTTTCTTCTCCTGGGATGCCAAAGATATATTCAACACCTTCATTTTCGAGGCACTTAATGAATAGCTCAGCTGCTTTCATGGATTCCATTCGCCGAGCTATTTTTTGCGTTCTTGGTTAATCAAGTAGTCGGCCACTTTCAATACGTTGACATTATTTCCAGCGAGCCCGGCATTGGTGCGATATTGACCATTGATAACCATGTTGGGTACCGACCTTACACCGTAGTTAAGGTGCAGTGTTTTGGCTTTTCGTACCTTACTTTCGACGGCGAATGAATTAAAAATGCGTTTGAAGTCCCGCTCTTTAACACCATTGTCAAGAAAAAGTGCTTTGATCTGAGCTTCGTTGGAAAGGGAGATACCACGATTATGAATCGCATTAAACATAGCAGGATGCAGTTTATCTAATACTTTTAACATTTGAGCGGTGTAGAAGGCGCGTGCGTGAATTTCCCACTCAGGGCGAAAAATTGCAGGGACTAGAATCACCTCAACATCACTGGCTAACCCTTTTTTCCAGCGCTGAAGATAGGGGTCAAAGTTGTTGCAGTGAGGGCAGCCGTACCAAAAAAACTCGATCACCTCAATTTTGTTTTTGCTTTTTGTTGGCTGGGGTTGCTCCAGCTTCTCGTAGTCGACATCCTCTTCAAACGGAGCTGAAAGGGCGCTATTGCCAGAGAAGGCGAGTAATAGGCTAATGACGGTGATGCTGAGTAACCGCATGAAATTCTCCATATGTTATTTGTTTTTTGCAGAGTATCCAAATGGATGGCTAAAGGCAACAGAGAGCTGACCGAAAGAGCCATTGTCATGCTTTGATTAACAACGCGCCGACTAGTTCAGATCAATCTGAATGTTTTATGGGGGTATTCATCTCTATGTATCGAGGTTTTTTGTTGCCAGAGTAAAGTGTTCTACGTGAGCAGTATTCGAAAAAAGTTATCGAAGAAGTGGAGAAGAAGCGTTATAACTATTAATTGAATTAAATTAACGGGGGACTTAGTATGGATGAGAAAATTGATTTGGCACATTTTCTTAATCAACAGTATTTATGTGAGTCGTTAACCATCAAAGAGGTGCGTATTTTGCTCGATTATATGCAGCTGGTTGAGGTTAAGGGTGGGGAGATTATTGCGGATATTGGTGAGGTCAGCGAGGCGCTCTACTTTATGGTAAACGGAGAGGCTGCACTCTATTACGATAACAACGGTAAAGAGACGGAAGTGGGGCGGATACAGCTTGGGGAGTTGATGGGTGAGATGTCATTTTTTGACCGACAACCACGCTCGGTTCGCATGCGTGCGGTTTCTGCAGAGGCACAACTGCTGCGCTTGCCACGCCCGATGTACTTGCGGTTACGGGTTGAACACCCCTATATCGCGGTAAACCTACTGGAGCATGCTATTGTTAGCCTGGATCACTTGTTGAGGCGGGTCAGTAAGGATGTGGCAACCTTTTCTCACTATCTGTATGGGGCCGGAAAACGTTAATGTAAAACCAAAAAAGGGCGGATTAACCGCCCTTTTTTACAATTGATGGATTAGCTTATTATTGGCTGAGTGTCGCCAGATAGGCCGCAACGGCTTCCATCTCTTTTTGTGACATACGTGTGGCAATGTTTTTCATCATTCCATTCATATCATTGGTACGGGCACTGCTCGCGAAGGCTTCTAGCTGAATTAGCAGGTATTCAGCCTGTTGTCCGCCCAGTCTTGGGAAGTTTGCCGGGCCGTTACCTTCGGCGTCCGGGCCGTGGCAGCCTGCACAAGCCATCAGGCGGCTATCGTGATTACCACCTTTGTAGATCTTCTTGCCTAATGTAATCAGGCCTTCATCATCATTGATGCCACTGGCAGTGGCTTTTTGTGCGGCGAAGTATGCGCTGATATCGGCAATATCTTGATGGCTTAACTCAGCAACCATCGACTCCATGGTGTCATTTTTACGCACCCCTGATTTGAAATCTTCGATCTGTTTGACCAGGTATTTTTCTGCCTGGCCGGCAAGGGAGGGCCAAATGCCCGCAGGACTGTTTCCATCAGCGCCGTGGCAGCCTTGACAGGCCATTGATTTCTCTTCGCCTGCGCCGGCATCGCCAGCAGCTTGAGCCGTGGTGCAGGTGGCAAATATTAAAACGAGTGCGGCAAGTACGGTTTTTGTCATGGTGTGTGATCCTTCCTTACTTAAAGGTTATAAAGTTATATCATTATTATGGTGGTGGTGCTATTTAACGCTTTGAAAATAGGCGGCAATATCGGCAATGTCCTGGTCTGACATTGAGGGGGCCATCTCGTTCATGACCGGATCAATTCGTTTCTGGGTTTTGAAGTCATGCATCTGCTTTTCGATGTAGGCGGCATGTTGGCCTGCCAGCTTTGGATAGAGCGGATTGGTGCTATGCCCATCCTTGCCATGACAAATTTGGCATGAAATGGCTTTAAATTTGCCTGCTATCGGGTTGCCAGCGGCATGTATGACAGGGGCAAGGCTTATTAATATCAAGGTGATCAATAGCGCTTTTACTCGATGTCTAAGCAATGTTTTTTCCCTATTAGGTTAGATTCACGGAGGCCGGATCTGGTCATTCCGAGTCTTTATTGTGAAAATAGTTACAGGAAAGGTTATTGTAGTTAATTGTCCCGAGTCAACCGTTTTACAGAACTTACCTCTTTTTAACCAAGGAAATACACCATGAATCCGGCCTATAATCGAGCCCAATTTGTTATCAGTGTGGCTGCTCTTTCTCAGTTGCCGAGTGAAGATGGGCGCGAAGTGGCATTTGCCGGGCGCTCTAATGCAGGCAAATCAAGCGCTATTAACACGTTGACCAATATTCGCGGCTTGGCTCGCATCAGTAAAACACCTGGCCGCACTCAGCTGATTAATTTTTTTGAGATTGATGAGAAGCGCCGTTTGGTGGATCTTCCCGGTTATGGTTATGCCAAAGTGCCAGAAAAAATGAAGATCCAGTGGCAAAAATTGCTGGAACGCTATCTTCAAACCCGTGAATGCCTGGCCGGATTGGTGCTGGTGATGGATGTTCGCCATCCGATGACAACGTTTGACCAGCAGTTTTTGGACTGGGCTGCGGTGGTTGCGATGCCGGTCCATATTTTATTGACTAAGAGTGACAAGCTGAAGCGTGGGCCGGCAAGCAGTGCGCTGCTGGCAGTGCGTAAAGCGGTTGATCATTACGATAATGCGGTGAGTGTGCAGCTTTTTTCATCATTGAAACGTCAAGGGGTTGATGAGGTTCATCAATGTCTGGATGTTTGGTTGGGTTTTACGAGTGAAGCTTCAGAATAAGAAATTACCGACTGCGGCTGCAGCCGGTAAAGTTATTAAGCGCCGTAAGGGGGGCGACGCTTAATAGGGCCCTGCCGATGGAGGATTGCCAGGGCCCGGTGACTCGCCATACGGGTAGTACGACTGGGTGTTTTCTGTTTAGTTCACGGTTTTCTTAAAAAATGTGGTTTTACATTATAAATCCGACCATTCTGCTGTGATTAGTGAGCCTGTTCCCAATTATCACCCGCTTCGGCCTCAATCTTGAGGGGTACTTTCAGTTTTACAACTGAACTCATCAATTCAATGATTTTTGTTTTCGCTTCAGTCAGGTGTTGATTCCTGACCTCAAAGACCAGCTCGTCGTGTACCTGCATCGTCATTCGCCCTAGATGGGGGTTCTGTTGTAACCACTGGTCACATTGGATCATTGCCAGTTTGATGATGTCTGCTGCGGTACCTTGCATGGGGGCGTTAATGGCGGTGCGCTCGGCATATTGGCGACGCTGCCCATTGCGGGCATTGATTTCGGGAAGATAGAGGCGACGGCCAAGGACGGTCTCCACATAGCCCTGCTGTCGGGCGTGCTCTTTAATTTCATCCATATAGCGTTTCACGCCGGGGTAGCGTTCAAAGTAGAGTTCGACATATTGCTGGGCTTGTGTGCGGCTGATATCGAGTTGTTTGGCGAGGCCAAACGCTGACATGCCATAAATCAGGCCAAAGTTAATCGCTTTTGCGCGACGGCGCTGCTCTTTGCTGACATCGTTGAGCTCGATACCGAAAACCTCAGCGGCGGTTGCTGAGTGCACATCCATATCATGGGTAAAGGCATCGAGTAGCCCTTGGTCATTGGAGAGGTGGGCCATAATGCGCAGTTCAATTTGTGAGTAATCGGCGGCCAGTAGCTTAAAGCCAGCGGGTGCAATAAAGGCTTGTCGTATGTGCCGCCCCTGTTCACTGCGTACTGGAATATTCTGTAGATTGGGGCTGGATGAAGAGAGTCGACCGGTGCTGGTAACGGCTTGGTGGTACGAGGTATGTACGCGGCCACTCCGTTGATTAATCTGTTGTGGTAGTTTGTCGGTATAGGTGGACTTCAGTTTACTGAGGCTGCGGTGCTCTGTGATCAGCTGTGGTAGCTGATGCCCTTGTTCCGCCAGCTCCACAAGGACGGACTCTGCGGTGGATGGCTGCCCCTTCGGGGTTTTGCTGATGACCGGTAGCCCCAGCTTTTCAAACAGGATAGTTTGCAGTTGTTTGGGGGAGTTCATGTTGAAGGCTTCCCCTGCCACTTGGAAGCTCTCCTTTTCAAGGGTCAAAATACGCTCTGCCAGTGCCAGGCTCTGTTTGTGTAACATTTTGGCATCGATTAATACGCCATTACGCTCGATGCGTGAGAGTACGCTCACCAGCGGTATTTCGATGGTTTCAAATATTTTCTTTGGGCCTTCAAGTTGGCGGAGCTGTGGCCAGAGTGCTTGATGCAGGCGTAGCGTAATATCGGCATCCTCTGCGGCATAGGGGCCGGCAGTGTCGATGTCGATTTGATCGAAAGTGAGTTGGTTTTTACCTTTGCCAGCAATCTCCTCAAAATGAAGGGTGTTGTGGCTAAGGTGCTTGAGTGCCAGTGTATCCATATCATGACGGCTGGCGATGCTATTAAGCGTGTAAGACTCCAGCATGGTATCAAAGCGAATGCCGCGCAGGGTGATCCCCTCGTTAGCCAATACGCTCATGTCGTATTTGAGGTTTTGTCCAACCTTGGCATGGTTGTTGTCTTCCAAAAGCGGTTTAAGTTGGGCCAGTACATTCGCTTTATCAAGCTGTGGCGGTGCATCTAGATAGCGATGTGCCAGTGGAAGGTAGGCGGCATGATTGGCTTCAACAGCAAAGGAGACGCCGACCACGGTGGCCTCCATGTAATCGAGGCTAGTGGTTTCACAATCAAAGGCGAACAGTTCAGCCTGATTTAATTTTTTCAGCCAGCTATCGAGCTGCGGCTGCTCAAGTATGATTTCATAGTGGCTCTCATTAGGTGCATTATCCGTGGCTTCATTTTTCGGAGTCAAGTGGTTGTCGTTTTTCGAGTGGTTGATCGCTTCACCCAGCCAGTTTTTGAACTCCAACTCATTGAAGAGCGCGATTAACGTCTCATAATCGGGGGGCTGCAACGTGAGCTGTTCGGGTGATGAGGTGAGCGCAACATCTAGTTTGATGGTGGCGAGTTCGTAAGAGAGCGGGAGAAACTTCAGGCTGGCGCGCAGGTTTTCGCCCACCTTGCCTTTCACTTTATCCGCTTGTGCCAGCACTTCGTCAAAAGAGCCGAACTGATTAAGCCACTTAACGGCTGTCTTTGGCCCACACTTGGGGACACCGGGGATGTTATCAGCGCTGTCACCCATTAGTGCCAGGTAGTCGATGATTTTTTCGGGTGGAATGCCAAACTTTTCAACCACACCTTCCGGTGTCATCAGGGTGTCGGTCATGGTGTTGATCAATGTGACATGTTCATTGATCAGTTGTGCCATATCCTTGTCTCCGGTGGAGACCAGGGTCTCTTGCTGCTGTTCACTGGCCTGCTGGCAGAGTGTGCCGATGACATCATCTGCTTCAACGCCATCGACGACAATGAGTGGGATGCCCATGGCGCGAATGATATTGTGAATGGGTTCAATCTGAACGCGCAGATCTTCTGGCATCGGTGGGCGATTGGCTTTGTAATCCGGGTAGAGGTCGTTGCGGAAGGTTTTTCCTTTGGCATCAAAGACCACTGCCATCAGCTCTGGCTGATACTCCCTGATCAGTTTGCGAATCATGTTGATGACACCATAAACGGCATTGGTTGGTTCTCCCCGGCTATTGCTGAGGTCTCTTATGGCGTGAAAGGCGCGAAACAGGTAAGAGGAGCCGTCGACCAGAATAAACGGGTTGTTTTTTTTCATGGGTTGGTTGTCACTGTAGTTGTGGGTTGCCGTGGCGGCATCAATTCAAGCTATAATGCCTGAATTAATAACTATTTTCCGCTTGGAGGCTATCTTTTGTTCGCCCTTCTCGGTGGAGTGCTTATAATCATGGGGAATTGGAGAGGGGGAGAGCGATGAAGAGGCTGTGCTACGGGGTTGTGTTTTTTCTGTTTTGTATGCCGCCATTGTGGGCGCAGGATGTGACTGCTCAGCAGCAGGCCATTGACAGTGCAGAGCAGGCGTTGGAGCCTAAAGTGACGATTCACGAAGATGGTCGGGGGCTGGTTGAAGAGTACCGCCTGAATGGCTCACTCTACATGATTAAGATCACCCCTAAAGTGGGTCACCCCTATTACTTGATAGATGCAGATGGGGACGGGGAGCTGGAGAGTCGTCGTAATGAGCTGGACCCTGATGTGATGATTCCGGCGTGGATGATTTTTCGCTGGTAGAGGTGGGCCAACAAAAAAGGCCGACGTTGTCGGCCTTTTTCGATAGCCGCTGAGCGGTTTATTTCAGTGTAAGAATAAAGTCAGTCAGCTTCTCTGCATTCTCTGCAGAAACGCGTTTTTGTGGTGGCATAGGTACTTTGCCCCATTTGCCACGGCTGCCATCGACGATGCTTGCCAGTACGACTGCTCTGCCGTCTGCTTCAGCGCTGTATTTGGCACCAATATCATTCCAGGCTGGACCTACTACTTTTTTATCGATGGCGTGACAAGCCATGCAGCCGTTCTTTTTGGCCAGGGCCAGATCGGCGCTGGCAGTGCCCGCAACAAGTAGGGCAGCAACAGCAGGAATGGTTAACCAGATAGCTTTCATTATAATTCTCCTCCAACGGAAATTTAATCCCCTTATTACAGGGTATGGTTTGTGGGCTTTATGTTCAAAATAAATGGCAAGTTGCCACTTGAGAGCCCTCCCCCGAAAGGGTTGTTTAACAGGTTCGCCTTTATAATTATTGTTACGAACAACTAGCTTTATGCCATAGGGGTTTTCTTGTGTCAAGATGTAAGTTTTTATGGGGTTAGGCTTCAATGTGATGGTTGGGTTGATGGGGTTTTGACGTGTATGATGGTTTTTTCTCTAGTTGAGTGTGTTGAGATGTGTCAGTGGTGGGGGTGAATAGCGGCGTCTCTTGGCGGGATGGGAGGACCTGTTTTTTGAGGCAGGCGATGCCACAGCAGCGATCGTGGTTGCTTGATGGTGGCTCGCTGACCCGTCGCTTGATTCGCTTATGTGGTGACGAGTTCAATGTGCAGCTGCTGCAAGAGCAGCGCAACCGGCCACACCTTGATGAGGCGAAATCACTGTCGATTCGCTGGGGTGAGCAGGCACGGGTGCGCGAGGTTTATCTCTGTGCTGGGTCGAGACCGCTGGTTTACGCGCGTACCGTTATCCCCTTTTCGACTCTGCAGGGGCCCGCACGCCGTCTGGCCCATCTGGGCGGCCGTCCTCTGGGGGCGTTGCTCTTTTCCAGTAAGGGGATGAGGCGTGCTGGGATTCAGGTCTCCAGGCTGCCGGGAAGTTTGTTGCAAGATGGTTTGAGTGATGAACCTGTTTGGGGGAGGCGTTCGGTTTTCTATCTGGCTGATAAGCCTTTAATAGTGAGTGAATATTTTCTACCGTCACTGTTTGAGTTGCTGGGCGGTGTAAGTGGAGGCGGGAGATGAACCTGGTATTGCAAGGGCGTTGGCGGCACTACTTTTTATTGATGCGGCTGGATCGTCCTGTGGGTATATATCTGCTGCTTTGGCCCTGCATGTGGGCACTGTGGGTGGCGGCAGAGGGTGTTCCTAGTGGGCTGAATCTGGCTGTTTTCATTGTGGGCGTGGTTCTGATGCGTTCGGCAGGCTGTGTCATTAATGATTATGCGGATCGTAAGATTGATCCACATGTTGAGCGCACTAAAAATCGCCCGCTTGCCAGCGGCGCGGTCTCAAAGAAAGAGGCGCTCCTGCTGGCTGCCGGATTGGCATTTATGGCATTTCTCGGTGTATTGCTGCTTAATGCATTAACCCTCTGGTTATCACTGGTTGCCGTTGTCTTGGCCGCTATTTACCCTTTCATGAAGCGTTATACCCATATGCCGCAGATTTTTCTTGGCCTGGCTTTTGGTTGGGGCGTGCCGATGGCTTTTGCTGCAGAAATCAATACGGTTCCACCTGAGGCGTGGCTGTTATTGGCTGCAACGGTAGTTTGGGCGACCGCTTACGACACCATGTATGCAATGATGGATCGCAAAGAGGATCTAAAAATAGGGGTGCGCTCCACGGCGATTCTTTTCGGAACGGCAGATAAAGTCATTATTGGTGTACTGCAGGCATTGGTAATATTGATTCTGTTTCTTGTGGGGCAGCGGCTGTCGCTGGGAGGCTATTATCAACTGGCTTTAGGTGTAGGCGCTCTATTAATGGTTTATCAGCAATATTTGATTCGTTATCGTGATGCGGCGGGCTGTATGAAAGCATTTAAAAATAACCATTGGTTTGGCTTGGTGATATTTTTGGGTGTGGCGCTTCATTACGCACTGGCTTAGTTCAGCTTGTGGTATGATTCGCGGCTCGGGCTGTTTGGGTATATATCCACTTAAACAAAGGCCTCATTAAATTATTTGGAGTGAGTTTTTCTCGGTTATGTTGTTATTTTCTGCTGCAATTTTATTGGGTTTGGTGGTGCTCGTCTGGAGCGCAGATCGTTTTGTTCTGGGTGCCTCAGCGGTGGCGCGTAACTATGGTGTTTCACCACTGATTATCGGTATGACCATTCTGGGGTTTGGAACTTCTGCACCCGAAATGTTGGTATCTGGTATGGCGGCCTGGGGTGGTAACCCTGAGTTGGGGGTGGGCAATGCGCTGGGATCCAATATTGCCAATATCGCGTTAGTCTTGGGCATTACCGCTATTGTTGCGCCGATGGTTGTTCACTCTAAAGTCTTAAAACGTGAGTTTCCGCTGCTTTTTTTGGTGATTGCGCTGGCAGCCGTGTTGATGATCGACAATCAGCTGAGCCGAGTTGATGGCTTTATTTTGCTCTCCGGTGTGGTTGTGATGTTGTGGTGGATGGTTCGTCTTGCTCGACAAGAGCAGCAGGCAGGGAAGGAGCCTCTAGAGGCGGAGTTTGAGGGCGAAATTCCGACCGATATGTCGACAAAAAAAGCATTTTTCTGGCTGCTGTTAGGCCTTGCTTTGTTGATGGCAAGCTCACAGCTGCTGGTGTGGGGGGCGGTTAATGTCGCTAGCTATTTTGGGGTGAGTGATTTGATCATTGGCCTGACAATTATTGCTATCGGTACCAGCTTGCCAGAGTTGGCAGCCACAGTGTCTGCTGCACTGAAAAAAGAGCATGAGATGGCGATTGGGAATATTATTGGCTCTAATTTGTTCAATATTTTAGCTGTTTTGGCGCTGCCGGGAATCATTATGCCGACGGCGTTGGCGCCGGAGGTGATGAATCGTGATTTTATTATCATGACGATATTAACCGTGGCTCTGTTCTTGATGGCGTATGGATTTAAAGGCAAGGATGGTCAGATTAATCGTATTGAAGGCGCTGTTTTATTGGCCTCCTTTGTCGCTTATATGGTCATGCTCTATTTTGCAGTGGTGGGGTAACAGATTATGGCAGAACTATTAACAGTCGCAAATGTGAAGTGTCAGAGCTGTGTCAACAACATCATCGCGGGGCTGCTGGCACGAGATGAAGTGATGGAGGTTGAGGTTGAGCCAACCACCGGTACGGTTATTATTAGTGGTGATAACCTCGATCGTGCTGATTTGGCACGTTGCCTAGATGCGCTAGGTTATCCTGAGAAGGTGGAGTAACCCCCATGGATAAGCAAAAAGTAACCGCATTGGCGACGGCGGTGCTAAAAACCGAGGCCGACTCAATTACCGCGTTGATTGCGCGAATTGATGAGGGCTTTGTGCGTGCCTGTGAATTTATGCTGGCCTGTGAAGGGCGGGTGGTGGTGACGGGCATGGGCAAGTCGGGCCACATAAGCAATAAGGTGGCGGCGACACTGGCCAGTACCGGAACCCCCGCTTTTTTTATGCACCCCGGTGAGGCGAGTCATGGTGACCTCGGGATGATTACATCAAAAGATGTGGTGCTGGCTTACTCCAACTCGGGCGAGACAGATGAGCTGAGAACCATTCTGCCGCTGATTCGCCGTGCGGGCGTGCCGATGATTGCGCTAACCGGTAATCCAGATTCCACTCTGGCGCGTGAAGCAGATGTTCATATCGATGTCAGTGTAAGCAAGGAGGCTTGTCCGCTTGGGCTGGCGCCCACTGCGAGCACCACCGCAGCACTGGCAATGGGAGATGCTCTGGCGGTTTCACTGCTGGAAGCGCGGGGCTTTACAGCGGAAGATTTTGCACTCTCCCATCCTGGCGGTAGCCTGGGTCGGCGGCTGCTGTTGCATGTGAGTGATATTATGCACGGTGATTCGGCAATCCCGCTGGTTACCGGTGAACAGCCGATGAGTGATGCCTTGGTAGAGATGACGCGCAAAGGGTTAGGCATGGTGGTGGTGGTTGATTCATATGATAAATTGCAGTTACAGGGTGTTTTTACGGACGGTGATCTTCGGCGTATGCTCGATCATGGTGAGATCAACCTGCACCAGATGCAAGTGAAGGAGCACATGACGACACCTTGTCAAACGGTACAATGTAATATGCTGGCGGCTGAGGCGTTGCAGATACTCGATGAGTACAAAATTAATGCATTACCCGTTGTTGATGGTGCAGGGTGTGTGGTGGGTGCGTTCAATATGCACGACTTGCTACGTGCGGGCGTGGTCTGAAAGTCGACAAAAATGCAGGTGGAAATATGCAGGATATTCTGGAACGGGCTGAGCAGATTAAGCTGATTATCTTTGATGTGGACGGTGTCTTGACCGATGGCTCCCTCTTCTTTAGCGACAGTGGAGAGGAGATGAAGGCCTTTAACTCCCGCGATGGCCACGGTATGAAAATGCTGCGTGAAAGCGGTGTCGAGGTGGCTATCATCACCGGACGCACCTCTAATGTGGTGACGCACCGCATGGCAAATCTTGGTATTAAATATGTGTATCAAGGGCAGCACGAAAAGCTGCCTGCTTTTTTGGAGCTGATTGATAGGTTGGGTGTGACGGCCAAGCAAGTGGCTTACGTGGGTGATGATGTGGTTGATCTGCCCATCATGCGGCGTGTTGGCTTGGCAGTTGCGGTACAGGATGCGCATAGCTGGGTTAAAAAGCATGCCCATTGGCAGACACCAAGTTGTGGTGGTCGTGGTGCTGCTCGCGATATTTGTGAGTTGATTATGGAGGCACAAGGCAGCCTAGAGTCGACATTGAATCAATACCTGTGACCTTTTCATGGTTGATAAGCCACGCGGTAGGTTTTCTTTGTTAGTTTATCGCCACTACCTAGTGATTGGTTTTGCTTTGGCGGCTGTAATTGCCATCGCGTGGTTCTCTCAAGAGGTCATGGAGTCGCCGGGTGAGAGCGAGTTGGTAATGGAGAGTCAATCCGACTTCCATATGCGGGGCTTAAACCTTCACGTCTCCAGTGAAGGTGGCGATGCGAAATATCATGTCTTTGCTTCATCACTGACGCATTTTCCGCACAATGATACGATGAGCCTACAAGAACCTAAAATGGTCATTTATCACCAAGGTCAACCTAGTTGGGTCGTCGCGGCCAAAGAGGGTCTGCTAAAGAAAAAAGAGCAGCAGTTAGAGCTACGACATCATGTTTCACTTTATGAAGGCGGGGCTGACGCGGCTCCACTCCGGTTGGAATTGGAGCATATTATCGTCGACCTAGTGAAAAAACAGGCGAGCAGTGAGGCGGATATCGCCCTTAAACAGCATGATGTGGGAGAGCTGTCGGGGCGAGGTTTACTGCTTGATCTGCAAAATAATCGTTTACAGTTGCAATCTAAAGTTCGGGTAAGGTATGAGAATTTTTAATCAATGGGCTGCACTGTTCGCTGTTTTGCTCTCTATGCCGTTGATGGCCGCAGAGGCCGATCGTAATGCCCCGGTATTGATAGAGGCATCCGAAGTGCTGATCGACGAGCCGAAGGGAGTGAGTGTTTATCGCGGTGAGGTGCTTTTTCAGCAAGGCGGTATGAGCTTGCGTGCGGATCAGGTGTCGGTTTTTAGTGATAAGCGCACTCTGCACCGCATTGAATCAGAAGGTACGCCGGTTCGTTTCGAAATAGTGGGCGAGGCGGGTGAGCCCATTCGTGCGCAAGCCAATAAAATGAGCTACCAAATGAGTGACGGGCGCTTGCTCATGGAGGGTGAGGCTCAGCTGTGGCAGGGTGGGAATCACTTTAGTGGTGGTCGGATCGAGTTTGATATTTATAACGATAGAATTTTAGCAAGCCACCAAGGTAGTGAAAAGCAACGGGTGCGGGTTGTTATACAGCCTGAGGCGCTTCGCGAGCGTCCTTCGCCGCAAGGGGGTGTCAGTGAGTGACTTGGTTGTGGATGGAGTGGCGAAACAGTATGGCAGCCGTCAAGTTGTCAAAGATGTCTCCCTCTGTGTCAACCGAGGAGAGGTGGTTGGCCTGCTTGGTCCCAATGGCGCTGGAAAAACAACCTGTTTTTATATGGTTGCGGGGTTGGTTCCGAGTGACAAGGGGAAAATCACCCTGTACGGAAAAGATCTGACCACGCTGCCGCTACATGCCCGTGCAAAACTCGGCATTGGTTACTTGCCGCAAGAGGCATCTGTATTTCGTAAGCTCTCAGTGAGCGATAATATCATGGCGGTATTAGAGCTGAACAGTGAGCTCTCTCCAGATCAGCGGCAGCGCAAACTTGAGGGGTTGTTACAGGAGTTTCACCTGACTCAGATCCAGGATAGTCTGGGGATGAGCTTGTCGGGTGGAGAGCGCCGCCGGGTTGAAATAGCTCGTGCGCTGGCGGCTGACCCAACCTTCATTTTGCTCGATGAGCCTTTTGCGGGTGTCGACCCGATCTCAGTGCTTGATATTCAGCAGATCATTAAACACCTCTGCCAGCGCGGAATTGGTGTCCTGATTACAGATCACAATGTGCGAGAAACATTAGGCATCTGCCAGCGGGCATACATCATGAGTGCCGGTGAAGTGCTGGCGACAGGTACACCACAAGAAGTATTGGAAAACCAGCAAGTAAAAGATGTTTATTTGGGACATGGTTTTAAGATGTAAGTATCAATGCCGCTAAGGGTGCTGAGAGAGAAGATAAAGAGCAGCATGAAACAATCGCTTCAAATAAAACTGGGTCATAGCCTGACAATGACACCGCAGCTGCAGCAGGCAATACGCTTGCTGCAACTCTCCAGCATGGAGTTGGAGGCGGAGATACAAGAGGCGTTAGACTCCAACCCGCTGCTTGAGGTGGATGAGGATTCTGGCCGTGAGAGTGACACCCAGCCAGCAGAAGAGCGGGCAACGGTTGAGGCCGAGGGTGGCGCTGAGGCGCCGGTACAAGAAGAGCGTGAACTGCAAACTAACGACAACATCCCTGATGATCTGCCAGTAGATAGTGGTTGGGATGATGTGTTTGAAGCGCCGGCAGGCCCAATGCTGGGTGGGGCTGATGAGGATCAGCGCGAATTTGAACATGGCAGTGGCAGCCAATCTCTACAAGAGCACCTTGCCTGGCAGATTGAAATGAGTAACCTGTCACCACGCGATCGTGATATTGCCAGCGCCATTATCGACTCTATCGATGATGAAGGCTACCTTACGGTTACACTTGATGAGCTCCTTGAGGGCTTTGATGGTGATGAGGGCGTTGAGCTCGATGAAATAGAAGCCGTGCTGTGTGTGGTGCAGCACTGTGACCCCGCAGGCGTTGCAGCGCGAGACCTGCGTGAATCTATACTGTTACAGCTGGCGCAATATGACGCGGACACCCCGAGACTTCAGGAGGGAAAGCGGCTGATTGGTGACTTTATGTCGCTGTTGGCCGCACGTGATTTTAAACAGATCATGCGTCGAATGCAGTTGAGTGAAGAGGTGTTGATGGAAGTCATCTCACTTGTGCAGTCGGTTAACCCCCGCCCGGGCAACGCCATTGCTGAATCACCATCAGAGTATATCGTCCCTGAGGTATTGGTGACAAAAGTAAAAGGCAAGTGGAAGGTGGAGCTGAATCCTGAGTGCGCGCCAAAAATAAGGGTAAACCCCTATTATTCTGGTATGATTAAACGTGCAGATAACAGCGCAGATAACACCTATTTAAAGAGCAATCTTCAAGAGGCTCGCTGGTTTATTAAGAGCCTGAAAAGTCGCAGTGAGACGTTGCTAAAAGTCTCTAAATGTATCGTAGAGTACCAGCGTGCTTTTTTCGAATATGGCGAAGAGGCGATGAAGGCGCTAGTATTGGCAGATGTGGCTGAAGAAGTTGGCATGCACGAGTCAACAATCTCTCGTGTGACCACAAAAAAATATATGCACACCCCGCGTGGAATTTTTGAATTGAAGTATTTCTTTTCCAGTCACGTGGGGACGGTGGGCGGCGGAGAGTGTTCCTCTACCGCCATTCGCGCCCTGCTCAAGAAACTTATCATTGCGGAAGAGCCTAAAAAGCCCTTAAGTGATAACAAGCTGGCAAATTTATTAGGAGAGCAGGGCATTAATGTCGCTCGCCGAACAGTTGCCAAATACCGTGAGGCGATGTCTATTCCTCCTTCAAATGAACGTAAGCGACTCGGTTAAGACTAGGAGTTAATAATGCAATTAAATATTACTGGCCAGAAAATCGATCTAACAGAAGCAATGCAAGAGTACGTTAAGAACAAGATTGCGCGCCTAGAGCGCTATTTTGACAATGTAACTAATGTTCACGTCATTCTTTCGGTTGAAAAGAAAAACCAGAAAGCGGAGGCAACAGTGCATGTGGCGGGTGGTGATCTGTTCGCTGAGTCGACCAATGAAAATATGTACGCCGCAATCGACTCCCTAGTCGACAAGCTTGATCGCCAGATCAAAAAGCATAAAGAAAAACTGACCGACCACCACCGCAGTGAGGCGATCGCAGTGAAGAGTCAAGCGGTTGAAATAGATAACGCGTGAGGGGCTGAAGATAATAACAGTATGAAACTTTCAGATATTCTTGCCCCGGAAAATGTACTCTGTGGGGTGAGTGTTGCCAGCAAAAAACGCGTGTTGGAGCTTGCTAGCGAAATGCTTTCAGCAGGTGGCGCGACAGTTTCTCAGGGTGTTATTCAGGATAGCCTGATTGCCCGGGAGCGACTGGGTAGTACCGGTTTTGGCAATGGTGTTGCGATACCCCATGGTCGTGTGAAAAATTTAACTAAAGCCATGGCGCTTTTTGTTCAGTTGTCGGAACCGGTCGATTATGATGCGATTGATGGCAAGCCTGTTGATCTGCTGTTTGTCTTGGTAGTGCCCGAAGAGTCGACTGATGAGCATTTGCAGATGCTGGCTCAATTGGCTGAAATGTTTAGTGATCATGCGCTTTGCCGAGTCCTTCGTGAGTGCCAAGATAATGAGCGGCTTCACGCGCTGATCACTGGCTGGTCAAAAGACCACTGACGGGTGGCCTCGTTCTTAACCATCAAGGCTCTGTTTGAAGCGCATCAAGAGACGCTGAACCTTGAGTGGGTGGCGGGTTATTCTGGTGTCAGTCGGTCGATTGATCTTGAAAAATGCCAAGAGAACAACGATGTTCTGTTTGGTTACATGAATGTTATTCAACCCAGTCATATTCAGGTTCTTGGTGATCACGAGCTGAGCTACTTGGATCGATTGAAAAAAAGTGCGCGTGCTGGCCAAATAAAAGCACTTTTTGCATTGTCACCGATGTGTATTGTCATCGCTGACCAGGCAAAAGTACCGGTTGATTTTCAACAGGCAGCCGATGATAACGACCTTCCTCTCTTAACCAGCTCAGCCTCTTGCCGAAAACTGATAAATTACCTGCAAGAATATTATGCGATTGCGGTTGCTGACAAGCAAGTGTTACACGGTGTTTTTATGGAGGTTAAAGGTGTTGGTGTTTTGCTGACCGGCAAAAGCAGTGTCGGCAAGAGTGAGCTGGCGCTGGAGCTGCTTAGTCGTGGGCATCGCATTATCGCGGATGATGCGCCGGAGTTTTTTCGCATCTCAGCCGATACCATTCGCGGGCGCTGTCCGTCACTTTTACAGGATTTTCTTGAGGTGCGGGGGTTGGGTATTCTGAATGTGCGCGCACTTTTTGGTGATAGCGCGATCAAGCAGGATAAAAACCTTCGCCTGATTATTCAGCTGAAACAGATGAGTGATACCGAGATGCAGAAAATTGACCGCCTGGCAGGTGACCGCACCAGTTGTGTTGTGCTGGAAGTCGAAATTTCCAAAATTACAATTCCTGTGGCATCGGGTCGCAACCTTGCGGTTTTGGTTGAGAGTGCGGCAAGCCAGCATATCCTGCGTAGCAAGGGTTATTATGCGGATCAGGAGTTTATACGGCGACACTCCGAACAGCTTGCCAGAGGTGGTCTATGAAACTTATTGTGGTCAGTGGCTATTCAGGTTCGGGTAAAAGTACCGCGCTGCATGTACTTGAAGATGCGGGCTACTACTGTATTGATAATCTGCCCTTAATGTTGCTGAAAGACTTTGTCTCACAAAGCCTGGGTCGCAGCCACCCCGTTGAGAACCTGGCTGTGGGGATCGATGTGCGAAACCTGAGTAGTGATCTTCAGCATTTCCCCGAGGTAGTGAGTGATGTGCGCAAACTGGGTGCCGAGTGTGAAGTGCTTTTTCTTGATGCTACCGAGCCCGTGCTACAGAAACGCTTTAGTGAAACACGCCGCAAACACCCCTTGAGTAAAGATAATGTTTCACTGGCTGAAGCGGTGAAGCAAGAGCGGCTCATGCTGGGTGCGGTGCGTGAATGTGCGGATATTTGCATTGAAACCAGCAACATCAATGTTCGCGAATTGCGTGCAATGATCGCCGGTCGAGTGGTTCAACGTGCAAAGGGAACGCTCTCACTGCTGCTAATGTCCTTTGGCTTTAAACACGGAGCCCCAGCCGATGTTGATTTTATATTTGATGTGCGCTGTCTGCCCAACCCCCATTGGGAGTCGCACTTGCGGCATGCGACAGGTCTGGAAAAACCAGTAATGGATTACCTGGAAGCGCAGCCCGAAGTGGCACAAATGGAGGCGGATATTGCTGATTTCCTACTGCGTTGGCTACCTCGTTTTGAGGCGGAAAATCGTAGCTATGTGACGGTTGCTATCGGCTGCACCGGGGGGCAGCACCGCTCTGTTTACTGTGTTGAGAGGCTACAGCAGCAGCTCAAGCAGCGTTACCCGCAAATGATCTCTCGGCATCGGGAGCTGGCATGAGCATTGGTTTGTTGATTATTACCCATGATGCGGTGGGTCGCGTGATTTTAGAGACGGCGACCAAAATTGTCGGTATCTGTCCGCTTGCAACCGAGCTGCTCCCAGTGCCGATGGATTGTGATTGCGAGCAGCGCTACGGGCGCGCATGCGATTTAATTCGCAAGCTGGATAGCGGGTCGGGTGTGGTTGTTTTGACCGATATGTACGGCGGAACTCCCTCCAATATTGCCAACCGCCTAGCGAAAGTAGCCAATGTGCGGGTTGTTTCAGGGGTCAACCTGCCGATGGTGGTGCGGGTTCTCAATTATGCTAGCCTGGAGATCGATGCCGTCGCACAGAAGGCACAAGAGGGTGGCCGTGAAGGCATCTTTATCTGTGGTGATGAGTGTCAATGAAAAGCCAGCGAGTGACGATAGTAAACAAGCTGGGCTTGCATGCGCGGGCAGCCGCTAAATTAGTCTCGCTCGCCTCTGGATTCTCGAGCGAAATTGAAGTGGAGCATGGCGAACGTCGTGTTAACGGCAAAAGTATCATGGGCGTTATGATGCTTGCGGCGAGTAGAGGAAAAGAGATTATTATCCATGCCGAGGGTGATGATGAAAATAAGGCGCTGCAACAACTCTGCTCACTCGTTGCCAATCGCTTTGGTGAGGCAGAGTAGTGGGCTGCCTCACCTGAACTTACACCGAGTAAGTTTTTCATTTAGCCCGAATATTTCATAAGTTTGCGCAAAGATTACACATAATCTATGAAATATCCGGGTTAGCGACTGTTTTATGAGCCTGCCATGCCTGAAGTTAAAGAACATGAACAGAACATTGAGCGCGTAGAGGCGCTGATAGAGCTGCTGCATGCGGGATCTGTCAGTGACATTCGCCTGATGCTGAGTCAGTTGCACCCCTCAGAAAATGCACTGCTACTGGAGTCACTGCCTGCATCAGAGCGTGAATCAGTCTGGCAGTTGATGCCTCTTGAGCGCAAGGGTGAAGTGCTGGTTTACCTCAACTCCGAAGTGCGCTCTCCGCTGATTAAACCCATGGCGCCGCAGGAGCTGGCTGAAGCCACAAAAGGGCTGGATCTGGATGATCTGGTGGATTTCCTACAAGAGCTTCCTGACGCCGTTATTCGTCAGGTACTGTATAGTTTTGACGCTCACCGCCGTGAACAAATTAAAACGGTACTCGCCTATCCCGAGGATAGTGCGGGTGGCTTGATGAACATTGATACGGTCTCGGTGCGTGCCGATATAACGCTGGGTGTGGTGGTGCGCTATTTGCGTTGGCAGAAGCGAATTCCTGATAATACCGATAGTCTGATGGTGATTGACCGGACAGGACGCTATCTTGGGGTGCTGCCGCTGATCGAGCTGTTGGTGAAAAACCCCGAGCTGCATGTACTCGATGTCTATAACTCCAAAATTGAAGGCATCCCTGCGAGTATGCCTGCCAATGAGGTGGCCAAACTATTCGAACACCGTGACTTTGTCTCAGCGCCCGTTATTGATGAGTATGGCCGGCTGCTGGGACGTATTACAGTTGATGACGTGGTTGATGTTATCCGTGAAGGAGTGGATCACTCCTTCATGAGTATGGCGGGTTTAAGTGAGACAAGTGATGTTTTTGCACCCGCACTCACCAGCTCGCGCCGTCGGGCTATCTGGCTGGGTGTTAACCTGCTCACTGCTTTTCTCGCGGCTTGGGTGATTGGCCTATTTGATGCCACCATCGAAAAACTGGTGGTGCTGGCGGTTTTGATGCCGGTGGTAGCATCGATGGGGGGGATTGCCGGTAGTCAGACGCTCACACTGGTGATTCGCGGCATGGCGCTCGGGCAGGTGGGCGATAGTAATGCGCGTCGACTGCTCGCTAAGGAGCTGGCGGTTGGTGCGGTCAACGGCATTGTCTGGTCGCTGGTGGTAGCCGTTATCGTAATCGCCTGGTTTGATGATGTGATGTTGGGTGGCGTGATTGGCACGGCAATTCTCGTTAACCTGATGTGTGCCGCCTTTGCTGGGGTTGTTATTCCACTGGTTCTGCGGCGCATGGATATCGACCCCGCCTTGGCGGGTGGTGTGATTTTAACCACGGTGACCGATGTCATTGGTTTCCTGACTTTTCTTGGCCTAGCGGCCCTGCTATTGGTATGAATATGCGCCCGACTACCCCACTTATTACCGTCGATCTGGTGATTGAGCTGACAGATCGAGCCGACTCTCCCATTGTGCTGATAGAGAGAAAATACCCACCTTATGGCTGGGCCTTGCCCGGTGGTTTTGTGGATGTTGGAGAGGCACTGGAGCAGGCGGCTATTCGTGAGGCAAAGGAGGAGACTTCGCTGGATGTGACGCTTAAAAGACTACTCGGTTGCTACTCCCACCCCAGCCGTGATGAGCGGGGTCATACCGTTAGTGCTGTCTACATTGCAACCGCAGTAGGTGAGCCGTGTGCCGAAGATGACGCGGCCGGGGTTGAGATTTTTTCTGTGGATGCACTGCCCAAGCGGATGGCGTTCGACCATGCCTTGATTATGGCGGACTATAAAAAGTGCCGGCTGAGTGAGTGTGTGACTCCATTGCGGGTTTAGCCAGTTAAAATATTCATGACTTTTTAAAGGTGGCTCAGCTCATCCAGTGGCCAGCGTGGTCGGGCGCCAAATGCAGTCCCCTGCTGCTCGCCTGCTTGCAGGCGTAGCAGGCCAGCATAGGCGATCATGGCGCCATTGTCAGTGCAAAACTCTTGGCGTGGATAGAAGACCTCAACACCCAGTTTTGCGCCCATATCTTCAAGCCGTTGTCGCAAGCGCAGGTTGGCGCTAACACCCCCGGCGATCACCAGCCGCTTGAGTTGGGTCAGCTCGATGGCGCGACGACATTTAATCACCATTGTTTCTGCAACCGCAACTTCAAAAGCGAGTGCGATATCTGCTTTTGTCTGTGCATCATCGCCATCCTTATGCAGTGTGTTTAACGCAAAGGTTTTTAGCCCGCTGAAACTGAAGTCGATTCCTGGCCGATTGGTCATTGGGCGAGGAAACTTATAGCGATCAGGGTTTCCTTGCATGGCCAGCTCCGCAATCTTTGGGCCGCCTGGGTATCCCAGCTTCAGTAGTTTTGCTGTTTTATCAAAGGCCTCACCGGCTGCATCATCCAGTGTGCAACCAAGCATTCGGTAGTCACCGACACCTTGCACCTCCATGAGCTGCGTATGCCCACCCGACACCAGCAATGCGATAAAGGGGAATGCAGGCTTTGGTTCATCCAGCATGGGGGCCAATAAATGTCCCTCAAGATGATGAATGGCAACTGCCGGAATGTTCCAGGCGTAAGCGAGGCTGCGCCCAATGGATGCGCCCACCAGCAGTGCGCCCATCAACCCTGGGCCTGCGGTATACGCAATACCGTCCAGCTGTTCCGCCATGGTATCCGCTTCAGCCATCACTTGGCGTATCAGCGGGATTGTTTTGCGGATGTGGTCGCGGGACGCAAGCTCAGGTACCACGCCGCCATAGACAGCGTGTAGCTCAATCTGGCTGTGTATTTTATGGGCGATCAGCCCCTTGTCAGCATCGTAAATTGCAATGCCGGTTTCGTCGCAGGATGATTCTATGCCAAGTATTCTCATGGGGGGTATTGTCCCGTTGAAAACAAATATGCGCAAGAACTTTGATTTTTTGTTGATAACTGTCTAGAATCGCGCCTCTGAATGAAATGATGACTACTTATATAAAGAGGGTTGAGTCCACATGCCAGTTGTTCGCGTAAAAGAGAACGAACCATTTGACGTTGCATTGCGTCGTTTCAAGCGTACCTGTGAGAAAGCGGGAGTCCTTGGTGAGTTGCGTAGCCGCGAGTTCTACGAAAAACCAACCGCAGTCCGCAAGCGCAAAGCAGCGGCCGCTGTTAAGCGTCATATGAAAAAAATGTCAAAAGAGCAGTCACGTCGCGTACGTCTGTACTAGGCTAAATCTCAATTTGCCAACTGCGGAGTCGCTCGATGGTTGATATTACCTTAAAACAGCAGCTGATAGCCTCTATGAAGGATGCTATGCGAGCGAGGCAAACCGTTCGCTTGGGTGTGATACGGCTTGTTAATGCTGCGATTAAGCAAAAAGAGGTTGATGAGCGTATTGAGCTGAATGATGAGCAGGTTCTTGAGGTGCTAACCAAAATGGTTAAGCAGCGCAAAGAGTCCATCAGCCAGTTTGAGAGCGCTAATCGCCAAGATCTTGCAGATATTGAGCATGCTGAAGTGGCGGTTATTAAGGAGTTCCTTCCTGAGGCCATGAGTGAGGCGCAAGTGAGTGCTGAGATTGATGAGGTGATGGCTGAAACAGGTGCATCGAGCTTAAAGGATATGGGCAAAGTGATGGCGGCCTTAAAGCCGAAACTTCAGGGTCGCGCAGATATGGGGCAGGTAAGTGCCCATGTTAAAAAACGCCTGCTCGCCTGATATCAGGGTTAATATTCTGTTGTACTTTGAAAAAACCTAGCGGATACCATGGCAGGGAAAATTCCTCAGCCGTTTATTGATGAGCTACTGTCACGGATTGATATCGTTGATATTATCAATCCACGGGTCTCTTTGCGTAAGGCGGGCAAAGAGTTTACCGCTTGCTGCCCATTCCATGATGAAAAAACCCCTTCGTTTACGGTAAGCCAGCAAAAGCAGTTTTATCACTGTTTTGGATGTGGCGTACACGGCAATGCATTGAGCTTTTTGATGGAGTTTGAGCACGCGGGCTTTGTTGATGCGGTAGAAGATCTTGCGGGGCTAGCGGGTTTAGAGGTTCCCCGAGAGCAGCCAACCCCAGGTGAAGAGAGTCGCTTGGCATCGAATAAAGGGCTTTACGCGTTGCTGGAGCGAGCGGTTAAATTCTATCGCAGTCAGCTTGTACAGCACCCGCAGTCACACTCAGCGGTGGATTACCTCAAACAGCGTGGTTTGAGCGGCGAGATCGCCCGCGAATATGAGCTGGGTTACGCGCCCCCCGGTTGGGATAACCTGCTCTCGGCACTCAACATGCCGTCAAGTGAGCTGATTGACAGCGGCCTATTAATCGAAAAAGAGCACGGTGGCAGTTACGATCGCTTTCGTGATCGAGTGATGTTTCCTATTCGAGATGCGCGGGGTCGCGTGGTTGGTTTTGGTGGGCGAGTGCTGGGTGATGAGACACCTAAATATTTGAACTCACCCGAAACCTCGGTGTTCCATAAGGGCCACGAGCTGTATGGGCTTTTTCAGGCGCGAAAGAGTGTTCGTAAGCTCGAGCGCCTGATTGTCGTTGAGGGCTACATGGACGTGGTCGCGCTGGCACAGTTTGGTATTCGAAATTGCGTGGCTACCTTGGGTACCTCAACCACTCAGGAGCACCTGGAACGAATGTTCCGTATCGTCGATGAAGTTGTTTTTTGCTTCGACGGTGACCGTGCAGGTAGAGAGGCGGCTGAGCGCGCACTCAATAATGCACTTGGGGTGATGCGTGAAGGGTGGCAACTGCGCTTCATGTTTGTACCCGATGGTGATGACCCTGACTCTCTGGTGCGCCGTGAAGGGTCGACTGCATTTGAGCAGCGAGTTGAGAAGGCCCAGGAGTTTTCCGGGTTTTTCTATGAAGTCCTCTCCAGGCAGGTCGATATAAGCAGCGTGAGTGGCCGGGCACGATTGGTAGATCTTGCCCGGCCGCTGCTTGAGCAGTTACGCTCTGGCGTGTTGCGGCAGATGATGCAAGACGAATTGGCCAGAGTGGCGCAAATAGACTCCATTCGCCTTGATTCACTACTGGGCAAGATGAAAAAGCCACCCCCGGTAGCTGAGAGCACGGTAAAAGGTTGGCAGAGCTTGTCACTGGTACGGCGGGCGCTGCTGTTGTTGCTTAATGTCCCTTCATTGGCCAAAAAAGCGGGTGATAGTGAGCGATTCCGATCATTGCCGTTGCCAGGCATGCCGCTTTTATGTGAAGTGTTGCTGGTTTTGAGTAAAAATCCGCGGATGTCACCCGGCGCGTTGGTGGAGCACTGGCGTGATCACGACAACTGGCGGCACTTGGTTCGTTTGATGAATACGCCGGTGGTGATTCCTCAGGAAGGTATTGAAGAGGAGTTTGACGGCGTGTTAATGCGCCTCGATGCCATGCTGAGTGAGCAGCGTGTGGATGAACTCCGCAATAAACAGCAGATGAGTGACCAGGAGAAAAAAGAGTTTCTTGGTTTGCTCGCAGGATTACAAAACAGATAAATTTGAGTGCCACTTGTGAGTGAACCAAGTGATGTGTCTGGCGACTAAAAGCAGATAGCCTGGGTATTTTATACGTTATCCACGATCGATCACAGGGAGTGATCGGGCGGTAATGTTGTTTATTACACGTTTTATCCTAGGGATTAAGGGGCATTAAGATTCATGTGGCTTGCATTCTGTGTTAGAATCGCGGGCTAATTTTTTACAGTTTTGAGGCTCGGGAAATCGTCAATATGAACGAAGCGGACCAGCAATCACAGATTCGATTGCTCATTGCCAAAGGCAAAGAGCAGGGTTACCTCACCTATCGTGAAGTAAATGATCACCTGCCTGATGATATTGACCCTGAACAGGTCGAAGACATTATCAATATGATTAATGATATGGGTATCGAGGTGCATGAAGTTGCCCCCGATGCCGATTCAATCATTATTACCGGTGACAACCCGGACGACGAAGATGCTACCGAAGAGGCAGCGGCCGCACTCGCGGCCACGGTTGACCCAGAGCTGGGTCGCACCACCGATCCGGTGCGCATGTATATGCGCGAAATGGGTGCCGTCGAGCTGTTGACCCGTGAAGGTGAAATTGTCATCGCCAAGCGTATCGAAGAGGGTGTTGCTCAAGTTACCCGAGCACTGGCCACTTTCCCCGGTGCGGTTGCACTACTGATGGCTGCGTATCAGCGGGTTGAAAATGAAGAAATTCGTCTGACTGACCTCATCAATGCCATCATTGACCCCAATGCTATTGAAGAGGATGTTATTGCTTCGCCAGTGCCTGCCGCTTCTTCAGACGATGATGATGATGAAGAGGAGATCGATACCGGACCTGATCCTGAAGAGGTTGCCGCGCACATGGCCTCCATTCGTGTGCTGTATGAGCGCTTTATGGTGCTCTCGATCGATCAAGGTAAGAGCCGCGGCCATGCAGAGTACGAGTCGGTCCGCAAGGAGATGGGCGAGCGTTTTTGTGAGTTGAAAATTGTTGTAAAAGTGCTCGATGTCATCATTAAAAACATGCGTGATGTGGTCGAGGTCATTCGAGGCCACGAACGCTTGATTATGAAAATCTGTGTCAATCAAGCACATATGCCACGCAAAGAGTTCATTACATCATTTCCTGAAAATGAGACCAGTGCCGAGTGGCTAGAAGCGCAGCTAAGTGGTTATGCTTACTCCGATGTTTTGATTGAACATAAGAGTGACATCATCCGCGCACAGAAAAAGCTGCAAGCGATTGAGTTGGCCAGTGGCTTGAGCATTGCTGAAATTAAAGAGATCAACCGTAAAATGTCGATTGGCGAGGCGAAGGCACGTCGCGCCAAGAAAGAGATGGTCGAGGCCAACTTGCGATTGGTTATCTCGATTGCTAAAAAATACACTAACCGCGGTTTGCAGTTTCTTGACCTTATTCAGGAGGGCAACATTGGCCTGATGAAGGCGGTTGATAAGTTTGAGTACCGTCGTGGTTATAAGTTCTCAACCTATGCAACCTGGTGGATTCGTCAGGCAATCACCCGCTCAATTGCTGACCAGGCGCGCACGATTCGTATTCCTGTGCATATGATTGAGACGATCAATAAGCTCAACCGTGTGATGCGTCAAATGTTGCAAGAGATGGGTCGTGAAGCAACGCCAGAAGAGCTGTCAGAACGCATGGAGATGCCGGAAGACAAGGTTCGCAAGGTGTTGAAAATTGCCAAAGAGCCGATCTCCATGGAGACACCGATTGGTGATGATGAAGATTCGCGCTTAGGCGACTTTATCGAAGACCAGAACATGGTATCGCCCTCGCACTCCGCTACTTTTGAAGGCTTGCGCGAAACTACTCAATCGGTACTGGAGAGCCTGACCGCCCGTGAAGCGAAAGTGCTACGGATGCGTTTTGGTATCGACATGAATACAGACCACACACTTGAAGAGGTGGGTAAACAGTTTGATGTTACCCGAGAGCGTATCCGTCAAATTGAGGCAAAGGCGCTGCGTAAACTGCGCCACCCCAGCCGCTCAGAAACACTGCGTAGCTTTATGGAAGGTGAGAAACAGCCTTAGAGTGCTCTTATAAAATTTGCCCCTGTAGCTCAGTTGGTTAGAGCAGCGGACTCATAATCCGTTGGTCGAAAGTTCGAGTCTTTCCGGGGGCACCATACATAGAAGAGGTTTTCTCTTCACTCATCAGGCACGTACCAGAAATGGACGTGCCTTTTTTATGTGGCGAACTAACCCAGATGATCACTACTCCCTAATCCCCCGATAGCAACGCGAGATGATGTGTAAGCGTTTGGTTTTACAGTGAAACTAAAAATATTAGTCGCACCCGCAGGGTCGGCGGCTATTTCTTTGCTGTGGAATCAAGTGCTTGTGCAGCATACGTGTTTCTACCGGGGGATTAGGGCCATACACTGTTTTTTTAATTCGCAGCATCGACAGTCGCTGATGCGGCCCTTAAAGAAGATTTTGTCGTTACCCTGTTGGTTCTTTCTTTTCATTTTTTAACCACATGACTTTGCCAGAGGGGCATTCACAGCGCTTCTCTTCGCTGTTAAAGAAGCAGAAGGGGTCTAAACAATAAACTATTAATACATTATATACAGACTTGAACATCCCGCTCTAAATTTCCAGCAAACTCACCCGTTTTTTTAAACCTCAAAGATAATAATCTCTATTTTCTTTGAGCATTTTAAAAATAACGCGTACCAGATGCCGTCCCAATGAGCGAAGTGCCTGATTGTGTTTCTTGCCTTCATCCCGTTTCTTTTGGTAGTAATCGCCGGATTGCTCCACCCACTTACGATGTTTGTCTACAGCATTCATCATCGCTCTCTTTGCACGTTGATTTACTTGCTTGGAACGCTTACTACCCTGATAGGTGCCCGATGAATTATCCAATACGGCCATCCCTAAATATAAGGCTAAACTGGTTTCTTTCTCAAAGCGTTCAACACACCCAATTTCTCCGGCAAGTTCCGCACAAGAAGTATCACCAAAGCCTTTGATGGACAGTAAATGTTGGGCAATAGCTGATTGTTCCATTAGCACGACCAGCTGTTTATCGATCGTCTTGATCATGGTGCGTAGTTCGATGATGCGTAACACATCTTGACGAACCAGGGGCCAAACAAATGCGATGTCATTACTGAAAAGGGCTGTCTCCTGCCAGGCCAAAATAACATTGGCATAGCGTTTCCCGACCTGTTTGACCTTGAGTAAACTCGCTTTCTTTCGCCGCGCCAACTGACGTAAATCCGTCGCTGAGGCCAGGAAATTCAAAAACCAGACATTACCAACATCTTTTGCGATATCAATTAAACCTGGACTCAGTGAGCGTAAATCGGCCTGTAATGCATTGATATAGCGCGTTCGCTCGTCAACCAGACGACGGCGTCTTCGGCTCAAACGCTTCAGCTGTTGTTCGACTTCGGCGACAGGGGTGACTTCCTGAAGCACGTTCCGGGCTAGCGGTAAGCTCTGTTGTAGTTGAAACAGTTCAAGGCCTTTGCGGGCATCTATCCGATCGGTTTTCGCTGCTCCGGGAAAGATCTCTTTGAATCGGGACAACTTGACATTGTTAATGTTAAACAGACGATAGTCGTGTGATTGGACCATCTGGTCCAGGGGGCGGGCATGACCATTATAACCTTCCATGGCCACGCAAACGTGGTTGTCGCTGTACTTCTTGTACCGTTCTATCTCTGTAAAGAAATCCAGAAAGCCTGCTTTGTTATGCGGAAACTCAAACGAACCCAGGTATTCTCCATTTGATAGGCCCACCGCAGCGTGGTGGTGGTAACAACCCGTATCGACACTGACCTGCAATGTATGTGTGCGCCGTGACATGGCGGTCTCCTCTTAATAGATTAAAAGGACATCTATCTTGTCACGTCTACGTACAGAGTCACGGTCTTACGACTGACATCATCCCGGTAGAGCCCAGATAGATGATGTAGAATGACAAGGGCGGCATTTCAAAGTCGAGTTAATCTTGCGATGACCGATCCCTTGAGCCACACCCTTGCCAAGGTTTAAGTCTAGCTCTTGTTATGCCTGCTTACCATCTACTAATTTCAATGGTAGACCCCTCTACCAAGCTGTAGAAAAACCCCCAAACCATCCCAAGTAGCGTAAAATGGCATCAAAGCATAAGGATTGCGCCAATGCCAAATTTCATCCCCAATAACTACCGGCAAGAGATCATGATCGCCCTCAATTTTGAAGACCAGTTACAGCCCGACACCTTCGAAAAGGCCAGATAAAGCCCTTAACCGCCTAAAATGCCGCTATTTGCAGGTAAATATCGGGCTGGAAGATGATTATCATTGAAAGTGATGTGGAATTGAATGATGGTTGGGGTAATCAAAAAAAGAGACTAAGTAGGTAGGGACTCTGAATGGGGCTTTCTACGGTTATGCGCTCAATGATACGAATTCAGGAGCCAACATTGTATTTGCCCCCTACTCTTAAAACAATAAACCACTAAATACATTATGTACAGACTTGACCCCTTTATTGGTCGAGTAGATGGGTTCCTCTAGCTTTATCAGGATCATGATGGCCATCACACGGCCGATTTCCTGCTTCTACCATTGTTACCACACCCCTCTCAGAACCGTGCTTGCGCTATTTACGCACACGG
>JAKIVC010000024.1 GCA_021647245.1 Gammaproteobacteria bacterium | reverse complement strand
ATTGGCGCTTTACGACAGAAGATGCACGAATAAAACTGAAGCAACTTTATCCGTGCATCACTCATGACAAGTGTTAATTGATGATGGCAATTCCGTATTAGGCAATATCACCTTGGAGGAGTACTAGGAGGCTGTCGGACTTAGCCACCCAAGATAGGTTAAAATAGCCCAACATATAAAGAAGCATTCTGAGAGAAACCGAATGGCCGCCAAATTTATTGGCTCTATGTGATTTGTAGTGGTTAGCTCCACTGCCACCACTGCGTTCTAGCTGCATGATGATAAGCGGCAATACCCAATGGGCGCACAACTCAAGGCTTATGACCACTTGACACTAAGAACTCGATACCATGAACAACTTCATCACTGCCCGTTTATGCTGCATAAAAACATCTTTTGCCTGCGCGATATCCGCTACCTTTAAAATGACGGAGCGCTGTGCAGCCGTACTGGGTTTCAAATCGTTCCCTCAAGCCACCGCCCTCGAAGGCTGGCCAAGACGAGTAGACAACCATCCATGGCACCCTCTCTCGAGCTAGCTCAACTACACCTTGTAGCGGGCTATTGCGAGGCGTTGCAATGCACAAGCGGCAGGCTTTAAGCTCAAGATGTGCATTCATGAGTTATTTAGAGGTGCCCCCAACAGCAAAGCTCATGCTAAACTCGCTACCACAGACAAAAATGGGTAGAGGGTATGTCCGCAAAAGTATTTTCAATTTCCAATCAAAAAGGGGGTACCGGAAAAACAACCCTAAGCATGAACTTTGCCGCCGGATTGGCACAACGTGGCCGCACCCTTATTATCGATGCCGACCCACAAAGATCAGCAGGACAGTGGACCGGACTGGCCCCCGAAAACCGCCCCTTCCCGGTCTCTGTCATCTCCATTGCGGGCAATTTGGCTCACGAAATCAACCGCTTTCGCCAAGACTATCAATACATTGTCATCGACTGCCCTCCTACCCTTGAGGGCGAAACCGTCAGGCACGCGATGCAGGCCGCCAACACTTTGCTGATACCCGTTCTACCCTCCCCCATAGATCTGTGGGCTAGCGTGCGACTGGCCGATACCGTAGAGCAGGCTAAACTGGGCAACCCCAAGCTACAGGCCTATTTGGTCATCAATCAGCAAGAGCCACGCAGTGCGCTCTCCCGCGCAATGCAACAAGCACTGGATGAGTTCGACATACCCTCACTCAAGAGGGGCTTGCGCCGCCGCGCAATTTACCGAACCTCCGCCATTGAAGGTGCCAGCGTCTTCTGCCTTGGCAAACAAGGCAAGGCTGCCGCCCAGGAAATTGAATCCATCATAGAGGAGCTTTTATAACCATGAAGCTACAAGACAAACTGGCCAATAGTGTGCGTCAGATCAAAACACAACAAGCAGAGCCGAAAAAAAGAAAAACCACGGCAACAACCCAACCCGCCACACCAGAGGCAACACCGCCACCACTGCCCTCCAAGCGTACCTGGCCGGATTAGCGCCTTCTAAATTAAAATAAATGAGCGCATAATTGACTGACATCGCGTTGTTAGCACCCGTTAGTTAGCGCGTCAAAGCCTCATAAAGGGCGTTTAAATTTCAAGCATTTTATGGGGCAACTCTTCAGTTTCTCTAGCGCATCAAAAGCTTGTTTTCTTGTCGCATCAACCAAACAGCCTTAAAGGAACCTTGTGGACAGACTAACCATCACCCGCCCAGATGACTGGCACCTGCACCTTCGCGATGGTGCGGTGCTTAATGATACTGTTCCACACACGGCGCGTGTTTTTGGCCGCGCAATCATTATGCCCAATCTCATGCCACCGGTAACCGATACGCAGCAGGCGTTGCGCTATCGTGAGCGCATTTTACAGGCGCTACCGGAAGGCAGCTCGTTTCAACCGTTAATGGTGCTTTATCTCACCGATAACACCCGCCCGGAAGATATTATTGCGGCACAACAGTGTGGACTGATCTACGGCTGTAAGCTCTATCCTGCGGGGGCGACCACTCATTCAGATAGCGGTGTTACCGATATTGCCAATATCTACCCGGCACTGGAGATGATGGCTGAGTGTGGTATTCCGCTACTGGTTCACGGTGAGATGACGGCCGCTGAAATTGATATTTTTGATCGTGAAGCACGCTTCATTGATCACGTATTACAGCCTTTGATTGTACGGATGCCCAAGCTCAAGGTGGTGTTTGAGCACATTACCACTGCCGATGCAGCTGACTTTGTTCGCCACGCTGGAGAAAACGTAGCCGCCACTATCACCGTGCAACATCTGCTACTGAATCGTAATGACATGCTGGTGGGTGGCATTAAACCCCATCACTACTGCCTACCCGTTCTCAAACGAGAGCGGCATCGTATTGCATTGGTTGAGGCTGCGACCAGCGGGTCTGGCAAGTTTTTCCTTGGCACCGACAGTGCACCACACAGCAAAGAGAATAAAGAGAACAGTTGTGGTTGCGCTGGCATCTTTACCGCGCCGGCGGCCATTGAGTGGTACGCCGAAATTTTTGAGCAAGCCGATGCACTCAAACAGCTGGAGGGATTTGCCAGCCATTACGGGCCGGACTTCTACGGCCTTCCCCGCAACAGTGACACGATCACTTTACAAAAAAACAGCTGGCAAATGGCGCAAGTGTTGCCATTGACAGGGAGCACTATTGTGCCATTTCGGGCAGGTAAAACCGTTAACTGGCAAGTAGTGTAAAAGGGAAAATATGTCAAAATCAGCGATTACTCAGCGATTTCGTGGTTTTTTACCGGTTGTTGTGGATGTAGAAACAGGTGGGTTCAACCATCAGACGGATGCGCTTTTAGAGATTGCTGCCGTCACACTGGATATGGATGATGGCGGTGATATTCATCTGAAAGAGAGCATCCACTGTCATGTTAATCCATTTGAAGGGGCGAATATTGAGCAGGCCTCACTGGATGTTACAGGTATTGACCCTTACCACCCGTTTCGTAATGCGATCCATGAAAATGATGCCATCGAGAAGCTTTTTACGATGGTGCGTAAAGAGGTGAAAAACAGCGGCTGTAGCCGTGCCATATTGGTGGGGCATAACCCCGCTTTTGATCTGAACTTTCTCAGGGCCGCAGTGGCTCGTAACAATATAAAGCGCAACCCATTTCATGATTTTGGTACGTTTGATACCGCCACCTTAGGCGGGCTCGCTTATGGTCAGACAGTGTTGGCCAGAGCGGTACAGGCCGCAGGGCTCTCATGGGATGATAGCCAGGCCCACGGTGCACTCTATGATACCGAGCGCACCGCAGAGCTGTTTTGCACTATCATTAACCGCTGGGATACACTCTCACGCAGTTTTGAAAACTTCGCCATTGATATGAACTAGGTGACTGCCTTTTCAAAGTGCATTTCACCCTCCCTGAAGTCCACTTCGATGGTATCACCTTCAACAAATTCACCTTTTAAGATCTGCTGCGCCAGCGGGTTTTCAATATAGCGCTGAATAGCACGCTTCAGTGGCCGTGCACCATAGACTGGATCAAAACCAGCATCTGCCAGATTGCTCAGCGCCGCATCGCTCAGCTTCAAGGCGATATCACGATCAGCCAGACGTTGACGCAGGTAGTCGACCTGAATATCAGCAATCGACTTAATCTGCTCTTTAGCCAGCGGATGGAACACCACCACTTCATCGACACGGTTGATAAACTCGGGGCGAAAATGTTGCGACACCTCTTCCATTACTGCCTCTTTCATCTCATCGTAATTTTTCTCACCGGCAAACGCTTGAATCCGCGCACTGCCTAGGTTGGAGGTCATCACAATGACGGTGTTACGAAAGTCTACCGTGCGTCCGTGTCCATCGGTTAGTCGACCATCATCCAGCACCTGTAACAGGATGTTGAAAACATCCGGGTGCGCCTTCTCCACCTCATCCAGCAGTAACACGGAATAGGGTCGACGGCGTACCGCTTCGGTCAAATAGCCACCTGCTTCATACCCTACATACCCAGGAGGCGCACCAATCAGGCGCGCAACCGAATGTTTCTCCATGAACTCAGACATATCGATACGCACCAACGCCTCTTCAGTATCAAACAGGAAGTCGGCAAGTGCTTTGCAGAGTTCGGTTTTACCCACCCCGGTTGGCCCTAAAAATAGAAAAGAGCCGTTGGGTCGATTGGGATCTGAGAGCCCGGCACGCGACCGGCGTATAGCATCAGAGACCGCTTTGAGTGCCTCCTGTTGACCCACCACACGGTTGCGTAGATTATCCTCCATGCTCAACAGCTTTTCTCGCTCACCCTCTAGCATTTTGGAAACAGGAATCCCTGTCCATTTGGAGACAACTTCGGCAATCTCCTCATCCGTTACTTTGTTACGAATCAGTTTGGTATCACGCGTCTCTGTTTGAGCCGCCATCTCCAGCTGTTTTTCCAGCTCGGGAATGCGCCCATATTGTAACTCCGACATGCGCGTCAGATCACCGGCACGGTGCGCTGTCTCCAGCTCGATTCGCGCATGTTCCAACGCCTCTTTGATGTGCTGGGTTCCCTGCAACGCCACTTTTTCTGCTTTCCAAATCTCTTCCAGTTCCGAGAACTCACGAGAAAGCTTAATGATCTCCTGCTTAACATCCGCAAGGCGGCGTTTAGAGGCGTTATCACTCTCCTTAACCAGCGCTTCGTGCTCTATTTTAAGTTGAATTAAGCGGCGCTCCAGGCGATCCATATTCTCAGGTTTGGAGTCGATCTCCATGCGAATACGGCTACCCGCCTCATCAACCAAGTCAATCGCCTTGTCAGGCAGTTTGCGGTCAGAAATATAGCGGTACGAAAGGCTGGCCGCAGCCACAATCGCCGGATCGGTAATCTCAACCCCGTGATGCACTTCATATTTTCCCTTGAGGCCCCGCAAAATGGCAATGGTATCTTCCACTGAAGGCTCATTGATCAATACCTTCTGGAAACGCCGCTCCAGCGCGGCATCTTTCTCCACATGCTCACGATATTCATTCAGCGTCGTTGCGCCGATGCAGTGCAGCTCACCCCGCGCCAGTGCTGGTTTCAGCATATTACCGGCATCCATCGACCCTTCTGCCTTACCTGCACCCACCATGGTGTGCAGCTCATCGATGAAGAGAATCACCTGCCCCTCACTTTTGGATAGATCACTCATCACGCCCTTAAGGCGCTCTTCAAACTCGCCACGGAATTTAGCACCCGCAATCAACGCCCCCATGTCCAGAGATAACAGCCGCTTGCCTTTAATCCCTTCTGGCACTTCGCCATTAACAATGCGCTGAGCCAAGCCTTCAACAATTGCGGTTTTACCCACTCCTGGCTCACCAATCAGCACCGGATTGTTTTTGGTGCGGCGCTGCAAAACCTGAATGGTGCGACGAATTTCATCATCACGACCAATCACCGGATCCAGCTTACCCTGCTCTGCAAGCTGGGTGAGATCTACCGTAAATTTTTCCAGCGCTTGGCGCTGCTCTTCCGCATTGGGATCATTAACACTTTCACCACCGCGCATATCATCAATCGCCTGCTCAACACCCCGCTTGGTGGCTCCATTTTTCCGCAAAAGCTCGCCGACACGGCTCTTATCCTCCACCGCAGCCAATACAAATAGCTCACTGGAGATGTATTGATCTTTACGTTGCTGTGCCAGCTTGTCGCACACATTGAGCAGACGTGCTAAATCACTCGAGAGATGAACCTCCCCCTGAGTACCCTGCACCTGCGGCAGGCGATCTATCGCGTCACCCAGTGCCGAACGCAGTAGATTCACATTAACATCACATTTCAACAGCAGGTTTCGCGTCGCGCCACCCTCCTGATCCAGTAGCGCTACCATCAAGTGCAGCGGCTCGATATATTGATTGTCAGCACCGACAGCCAGACTCTGCGCATCACCCAAAGCCATCTGAAATTTAGTGGTGAATTTATCCGTTCTCATGTGTTCTATTCCTCAACATTTACTCTTGATTAATCCCTTAATAGGGTTCGTTCAGAGGACTTCAAGGTGTATTGATATTTTTATATACGAATGGAGAACTTTGCGCGAAAAACAGCCTTCATTCCAGCAAGGAAAACATGATCGGAAAACAGAATCTATTGGAGTAGATGCCGGGTGAAGTATTTGAGTGTTTAATGACTGGGAGTGGCTCCACTGATACAGTCAGTAATGCGCTGCAAAACAGCTTTTCGCTGCTCTCTTGTCGCCTCAACCGATGGATACTGCTGAATCACAACACGTCCACGCAGAAACAGCGGCAGAAAAACATCACCGGCACCCCGTACCCCTTGAATATGCAGTGGTGTTATTGGTGCACCACTCAGATAGGCTAGGCGCACCGCACCACTTTTCAGCCGTGTCATGCTCTCATGCGGATGCTGTATACGCCCCTGGGGGAAGAGCGCCACCACCTCCCCTTCAGCCAAGGCACGCAATGCAGATTTAAAGGCAATTTCGGGTCGACCCTGACGGTCCACTGGAATACAGCCCCCCAAACGATAGAGCCAGGTAAAGCCGAAACGCTCATACTCCTCTGATGCAATCAAAAAACGCAGCCGCCGGGTACTCGTCGCCAACAACAGCAGTGGATCCAGCCCCGAAATATGGTTAGCCACCACAATAGCTGCGCCCTGCTCCGGCAGCGTAATCATCTGGTTATGTATGCGGTGAAAGCGGTGGCAATAGAGGCGATTAAGACCATCCATCCAGTTTAACCAAGGGTGTTGCCAGTCGACAATAGCCCGCTGGCGAGCCAGAAAAAAAACCGCTAGCAACAGGCTGAGTGTGACGAAACAGAAAAGATAAAACATACGCTGGCTACTTCATTATCCGGGCAATAGGTTACGGGTTACTTCTTCTTGTTACTTTTATTATCCGCCGCCTCACTGGCCGCACTCTTTAACGCCTCAAGTAGAGCAACGACCGTCGCCTGCCCGCGCATTTTGGCTACTTGCTCTGCGGTCTGTCCGGCGCTATTTTCAGCTGTCATATCAGCACCGTTGGCAACCAGCAGCCGGATCAGCTCAGGATTACCCGACTGAGCGGCCAGCATCAACACCGTCATCCCTTGATTATCAGCCCGAGCAATGTCCACCCCCTCAGCGAGCAGCAATTCGGCCATTTGCAGATTCCCATAAAAGGCCGCGCCCATCACTGGGGTGCGCCCCTGGGCGTTAACACCGTCCACAGGCGTACCGTCCAAAATTAACTGCCTCACCTCAGCGAGCCTACCTTGAGTCGCTGCGGCAAATATTTCGGCTTCCGGCTCAACTGCCTGAGTAGCGGTACTAACCATCAAAATAGCGAACATTGCCAACAGTATACCCATCGTTTTTATTAACACAGCCCCTTGACCCTCAGTTTTTTAACCACATAAACATAGACAGGCAATAGTAATACCCTAATCCCGATCAACCGCAAACCTCTTTTAGTGAGCAATAAGCCGCTTTAAAAACTTGCCATGCCCGTCATGTATCATTATTGTGTGCGGCAAATAGAAGTCAAAGTGAAGCCTAAAGATGCCTAAGCCCGCCCCCCTGCCCAGCACTGTTTACGATGATGTGAACCGTGCCCTGCGTGAGGATATCGGCAGTGGCGACTTAACAGCCGCGCTGATACCGGCACAACAGCAGTGCTCGGCAACGGTTATCAGCCGGGATAACGCCACCCTCAGTGGCTGCGCCTGGTTTGATGAAACCTTTTTACAGCTTGATCCGCAGGTACAAATCACCTGGCACGCCACCGATGGCGAGCGGGTGAAGATCAACCAACCGCTCTGTACACTGCACGGGGCTGCCCGCAGCATTCTCAGTGGCGAACGCTGCGCATTGAATTTTTTGCAAACCCTCTCCGCCACCGCCACCTTGACACAACAGTACGTTAGCGCGATTACCGATACAGCGTGTAAGATTCTCGACACACGAAAAACCATCCCCGGTTTACGTTTAGCACAAAAATATGCGGTGACCTGCGGCGGTGGCCACAATCACCGCATTGGCCTCTACGATATGATTCTGATCAAAGAGAACCACATCATGGCTGCCGGTTCCATTGCAGCCGCTGTCGCGCAAGCGCGTCACCTCTCCCCAGGCATTAAGGTTGAAGTTGAAGTGGAGAGCCTTGGCGAGCTGCAACAGGCGATTGAGAGCAATGCCGATACCATCATGCTCGACAACATGGATATTGCCACAATGCAAAAAGCCGTCTCAATTACGGCCCAGCGCTGCCACTTGGAGGCATCCGGCGGTGTCAACCTCGAAACGGTGCAGGGCATTGCCCGCACCGGCGTGGATTTTATCTCGGTTGGACTACTTACCAAAAACATCAATGCGGTCGATCTTTCGATGCGCTTTCATGAGCCATAGAGGCACCCTTAAGCCATTTTGTAATGCGCTGATATCATAATCGTGTTAAATTTTAGTACGCATTGTATATAACCCGAATAATTCATAAACTATGTACAGTCTCACTTGTCTATTGATTCCACAGGAAATATTCCCTCTGTCGTCCGCAATCACTCATACGGATATCTTTCGGAAGCTTACCTGTAAAACCAATACCCTAAGCGGTCTTTGCACACGTTTATGAAATATCCGGGATAAAGAACCTCGTAGAGATATTTATGCGAAGAGTAAAATCTAGCAAAAAGACTCTAATGATCAATAACTCATCTTTTGGAGAAGATTGGTGAAAAAAACTGTAAGCATTATTGCAATCTCTTGCCTGGTATTACTCGCAGGCTGTTCTGAGCAGGCCGAAGAAACAACCGCAGACCCAGCCACACAGCCGCCAACACAACAGGCTGCACCTGCGACACCGGCACCCGCTCACCCGCCCATGGGCGACCACAGTGGTCATTCGGCAGATCACCCAGCCATGCCGGGGCACACCCCCTCACAAGCGGCACCAGCCCATCAATATCAGGCAGAGGTTATCAGCGTGACCCACGCCGCAGGTTATACCTACATGGAGATCGAGTTCAATGGTAAAAACACCTGGATAGCGGCCTCTCCGGTCAATGTTAAAACCGGTGACACCATCGCTTGGGCTGGCGGCGCACCGATGAGCAACTTCACCAGTAAGTCACTCCGCAAAACCTTCGATGAGATCATCTTTGTCGATCAGGTGAGTGTTGTTGAGTAAGTCAGTATAAAACGCCTCGACTTGTTCAGAGCGCCCTTTTGTCTCCCTGACAAAAGGGCGTTTGTACAACAGCGGCCCGCTTTTATCCAGACAACACCCCTCTCTGGGCTATAATCTACCGCTAACAACTGAAAAACTTCATTTAAAGGTAATCAGACCAATCTATGCGCGCTTCCAAATTTTTGCTTGCCACACTCAAAGAGAACCCTGCTGAAGCTGAAGTTATCAGCCACCAGCTAATGCTACGAGCAGGCATGATTCGAAAGCTCGCCTCAGGCCTCTACACCTGGCTACCCATGGGGCTAAGAGTATTACGAAAAGTAGAGGCCATCATCCGCGAAGAGATGAATGGCGTTGCCGCCCAAGAGCTGCTCATGCCCACGATACAACCGGCTGAACTCTGGCAGGAATCAGGGCGCTGGGATGAGATGGGCGGCGAAATGTTGCGCCTTCAAGATCGCCACCAGCGTGACTTCTGCTTTGGCCCCACCCACGAAGAGGTGATTACGGACCTGCTACGCAGTGAGCTGCATAGCTACAAACAGCTGCCAGCTATTTTTTATCAGTTGCAAATAAAATTCCGCGATGAACGCCGCCCGCGCTTTGGGGTAATGCGTGCCCGTGAGTTTCTGATGAAAGATGCCTACTCCTTCCATGTCGACTCTAAATCACTACAAGAGACTTATGAGCTAATGCATAGCGCTTACTGCCGTATATTCGAGCGGATCGGCCTCAACTTCCGTGCCGTATTGGCAGATACGGGAGCCATTGGCGGCTCAGTCTCCCATGAGTTCCACGTATTAGCGGAGTCAGGAGAGGATGATATCGCCTTTAGCAGCGACAGTGACTACGCCGCCAACATTGAGATGGCCGAAGCGGTTGCACCGACAGCTGAGCGTGCCGCCGCCACACACCCCATGAACACCGTTGAGACACCCCACAGCCAGAGCATCGATGAAATCGCTGCTTTACTGAAAATACCCGCCACTCAAATCATCAAAACCTTGCTGGTGAAAGGTGCTGAGGAGGGCGAAGTTGTCGCTTTAGTGGTGCGCGGTGATCATACACTCAATGAGATAAAGGCAGAAAAACTGTCACAAGTCGCCAGCCCATTCACCCTAGCATCGGATCAAGAGATCAAACAGGCGGCAAATTGCAGTCGTGGCTCACTGGGGCCTGTTGGCTTGAAAATTACACTGATTGCTGATCACAGTGCCGCTCAGTCAGCTGATTTTGTCTGTGGTGCCAACCAAGATGGAAAACATCTGAGTGGCGTAAACTGGGGGCGTGACTTGGCTGAGCCCATGGTAGCGGATCTGCGAAATGTAACCGAAGGCGATGCCAGCCCCGACGGTAAAGGCAAGCTGATCATTAAACGCGGTATTGAGGTGGGGCATATTTTTCAGTTGGGTGATAAATATACCCAAGCGCTCAAGGCATCGGTGCTGGATGAGAAGGGCAAAGCCACCACGCCACTCATGGGCTGTTACGGCATGGGCGTTTCACGCATCGTCGCGGCGACAATTGAGCAAAACAACGATGACAGAGGTATTATCTGGCCCGAGTCAATCGCCCCTTTTCAGGTGGGCATTGTCCCCATCAATATGCAAAAATCAGCCTTGGTACAAGAGAGTGTCGAGCAGCTCTACTCGGCATTGATGAAATCTGGAATTGATGTGTTACTGGATGATCGTAAAGAGCGACCCGGCGTAATGTTTGCAAACATGGATCTCATAGGCATCCCCCATCGCGTTGTCATTAGCGAGCGAGGCTTAAAAGCAGGCACCGTTGAATACAAGGCACGACAAGATAGCGAGAGTCGTGATGTTAGCCTGGAAGAGATCACACACCAGCTGTTAAGCCAGCTATCCGCCTGATAATTTGAGGTGTAGGCATCAGGAGTAGCAACTAACTCTTGTTTCTATTCAAGCATTCGGTAACATTAAGACTTCGTAGCGAAGCGACCACGTGAGAGTAGTCATGGCCACACATAAAAAAACAAAACTGTCATTTAACCTCAGCTTAACCGTGCTGCTTCTCCTTGGGGTCAGCATCACGGCACATGCCGAGGTTAAAAACTTCCAGATTCATGGCGAAACAACCCCTTTCATTGAAGATGGCATCCATGACCCTGAAAATGATGCCATTAATATCTTTCAGCACCCCACCACCGCAATGAAAGACTTCCCCCGCGATACGGTAGGCGTTATTGACTGGGTTAAAACACTGGAAGCAGGGCAACTGGTGGCACGGGCCAACCGGCTCGGCACCGAAGAGAGTGAGATATTTGACCTCGACATTATCCGCACCAATACCGGCGATATGCCCAACGTGAGATTTTCTCACGCCAAGCACACCAGCCAGATGGATTGCAATAGCTGCCATAGCGGGCTCTTTGAAGAGCAAGCCAATGCCACCGAGATCAGTATGTCAGACATTCTTACCGGAAATAAGTGTGGTGTCTGTCATGGCAAAGTCGCCTTCCCACCCACCAACAACTGCATGCGCTGCCACAACGTCATACCGTAGCTCAGCCAGGCGTATTGAGCACGGAGGCCAAAAGGCCCAGCTCTCTTAATAGTGATAACAGCGCCACTGCAACCATCACCATACCGATCAATTGTGCCCGCTGCCCGCTAATCAACAGCACAGAAAAAGGGAGTCTCAACCCGGGCGAAGGCAAGCGCCTGCTGCGTACAACCTGCCAACCCAGCCAGATAAACAGCAGCAAAGGGATCGAGCGCAGCAATACAAAGCCCCAAGTGGCCAATAGAAGCTTTTTCTCATTCAGCGCCGCGACACCTTCCGGAGTAGGCTCAAATACCATCACTTTCAGAAAATGATCAAGCGCTGGCTCAAATAGCAGCAGCAACAGCAGGTAGCATAAAATCACCAGCCACCAGCGAGAACGCTGTGATGGATCACCCGCAATCATTTCGGGCCGATTAGCTCTCATCCTAAATGACAGCAAATTTTATGTTAAAATAACAGACCATGATTATCCCCCACCAACAACTTTCTGCCGATACGCTCCACGCCCTTGCTGATGAATTTGTCAGCCGCGAGGGCACCGACTATGGTGAAAATGAGATTTCACAACAGAGCAAAGTTAAACAGGTGATCGCGCAGATAGCACAAGGCGAAGCCTTCATCCTCTACAGCGAGTTACACGAAAGTTGCACCATTATTTCCAAGCAGGAGATGCAACAACGAAGCGACCCACCGCACCATGAGCCATAACCCCGCTAAATCTGATCAGACTCGCTCGACGCTTCCTTAACGTATTTTTTCATTCGACGGGTGACCTTGGCTAAATATTTTCGGGTCTCTTCATAAGCAAGCTCGTTTATCAGCACTTGGTACACCTCGTCTGATGTCATACCGTTAATGGTATCCACCGCCTTCGAGAAGCTCTTTCTACCGATAAAAGCAGTACCCACATTACTTGCGCCGGTGTTATACGCTGCAATAACACAATAGAGGCGGCTGATGGGATCCGTCACCTTTCTCATGTAACGATAATAAAGAATATGCAGGTAAGCTGAACCGACACCAATATTTTTATCAATTTTATAGAGGTAGGAGGGAGCCAGTAATTTCGACTCACCATAGAGATAGCGTGAAGCATCTTTACCCGCTGACCTCGGTACAATCTGCATAAGGCCATAAGCGGGAATGTGTGAACGGGCCATGGGGTTAAAACTGCTCTCCGTCTCGATCACGGCTAAAATCAACTCCGGTGGCAGCCGCTCTCTTACCGCCGCCGCCGTCACCTCTTCAGAAAAGCGGTTAGCCTTTTTTCGTACCGAATGAGGAATCACAAAGCTAGCGGTTACTACCGCTTTTTCGCCATTCATGGTTTTAGTAATCTCCCACTGAACGGGTGCGCTGACTGGTTGGCTCACCTTAACGTAAGGTGAGCTATCAAGGCCCGCCGCAGTTATATCCTCCAGTGCAAAAATACGCTGCTCACCGGGCTGCGCTGTTTTAACCACAGAGGAGTGATTCTGCAAACGCTGTTCAATGCGCTGGGACAGTTGATCCGCCTGGTACGCATCGGCTTCGGTACTATTAAGCCACTGATGAACAAGCCCATTGATTCGTTGCTCAACACCATCCGCCGTATCACCCGCCCCAAGCAGCAGAGTCAATTCGGCACGCCCCTGCTCAAAATCAGCTACCCGACGCACCTGATTATTTTCCACATAACTCACCCAGGTTTTTGGCCCTAACTCTAAAAATTCACCCCACTGTTGAGTGATTTCACGGCTATACGCCTCAAACTCCTGTTGATACGCTTTTTGATAAGCGTCAAACCCCGCCTCCAACGCTTGTTGATATTGCAAAAACGCCTGCTGCTCCAACTCAACCTCTTGCGCTTGCTGCGCTACAAAAGCATCAAACTCATCTTCACTGGAAGCTAAAGAGGAAGCAGAGAAAACCAAAAAAAGCAGTGAACAGAACAGAAAACAGCCTGCCTTAGCTCTTATGAAACAGAAGATACTCATTATTTCAAACACTCCAAAAATAAATCATCCGTGACCACCGCCGGGTTAACGGCTCCTCCCAACCTCCCCTGACAAAGAGAGGGGTTTTATTAAACGATTAGCAGCGGCGAGGGAGCGGTAGGAATCAAAAACCATAAATGATAAAGCAACATGTTAACAACTATAATGCCTTTTAGGGTGGTTTCCATCACCATCAAATTCAATCGAGAGACCAACATCCAGCCGATCAAAACCGCTCACATCAAAAGCAGCATCAAGGTCACACCTAAGAACAGGGCATTTAGCGTTCACAATACCAATGGTGGTTAGCAGTGTGGCGGTTGCTAACTGAGCGACCTCTATAGTACCGGTAATTTCAGCGTGCGAGCCTTTTATGCTCTCAATTTTTATCGGGAAATCGACACCACCACTCTGCCGCAGATCTTAAATTTAAACCCTTCACCTCTGTTACCTATAACCTGGCCTGAAACGATAAAGTTTTTGCATTCCGAAAGTTAATCAGACTTCCCTCAATCAATTGCATACCAACTCAACTTATTACAGCACAGACGCAAAAAAGCCAGAACCTAAGCGGCTCTGGCTTTCTCTAAATTGTGGTGCCCGGGGACAGAATCGAACTGCCGACACGAGGATTTTCAGTCCACTGCTCTACCGACTGAGCTACCCGGGCTCTATTTGCTGCGTATTAAACCGCTTAAGCCTAGTCGCGTCAAGTACAATATTAAAATGTATTGTATTTACACTAAGTTGCCGAATTTTTGATCTATTTCGGCGGGGTAAATTCGCCAGGTGTGACATCACCATCATCAAAGAAAAACTTCTCCATCTGCTCCTCTAAAAACGCACGATGTTTTGGGTCAATGGGGGTCAGGCGGTATTCGTTTAACAGCATGGTCTGCTGCTTTAGCCACTCGCCCCAAGCCTCTTTCGATACATTTTCAAAAATCTTTTTACCCAGCTCTCCCGGATAAGTTGGACGCGCAAGGCCTTCAGCCTCTTTACCCAATTTTATACACTGCACCATACGGCTCATAATATTCTCTCTTTTATCTGAGGAGGGATCTGTTTTATTAATCGCTGTATCGGCGCAGCCAAGCCCCGCTGATCAGGATTCTGTGAGTTATACCAGACTCCCTCCCCTGATTCCATCACTACATTAGCCACGGCCACTACCCGCAAGTAGAGGGGGCGGATATCTAGATGAAAGTGGCTAAAAGTGTGGCGGACAATATCCCCCGCCGCCACTCGCCCAACCTGATAACCCAGCTGGTGATGGCACCAGTCACTCATCGACGCACCCTCAGGCAGCTCTGGCAAGCTCCATAAGCCGCCCCAAATGCCCGTGGGAGGGCGCTGTTGCAACAGAACATCCCCCCGTTCATTCATCAGCAGCAGCATATCAACAGATCGAATCGGGAGTTTTTTTCGTGGTTTAGGCGTTGGATATTGCGCCACGCTCTCTTGAAGAGATGCTATACATTGTGATTGCAAGGGGCAAGATGCACAGCCAGGGTTGTGACGAGTGCAGCAGCTCGCGCCAAAATCCATAATCGCCTGGGTATATTCGGCAATACGGGTGTGGGGGGTGTGCTGATCAGCCAATTGCCAAAGCTGCTTAGCAGTCGCGGCCTGCCCCGGCCAGCCATCAACTGCGTGATAGCGACAAAGCACCCGCTTTACATTGCCATCCAAGATTGCATGGCGCGTGCCCGTTGAAAAAGCCAGAATGGCCCCGGCAGTAGAGCGCCCTATTCCGGGCAGTTTAAGCAACGATTCAAACTGGGTTGGAAAGCGCCCCCCATGGTCGTCTCTAATCAATTGAGCCGCTTTGTGTAGATTGCGCCCACGGGCGTAGTAGCCCAAGCCGCTCCACTGGTGCAGGACAGCATCCAGCTCGGCATTGGCGAGGCACTCCACGTCGGAAAATTGCGCCATAAAGCGCTGATAATAGGGGATAACCGTGGCGACTTGAGTCTGCTGCAACATGATCTCAGAAACCCATACACCATAGGCGGAGACATTGTGGTGCCAAGGCAGAGATTTGCGACCATGCTGGTCATACCAAGCTAATATCGCCTGGCTGAACGGGGTATCGGCGCTGTCCAATCAGAGTGCTCTCAGGATTTAATGGCGACGGCCACGCTCACGTTCCAGACAGCGCGCAAGGGTTTTAAGCAACAGCGGAACGGTCTCCATACCGTGAATATCTTCGGCTTTAACCCAACGAAAAGTTTCGCTTTCCCAGTTGAGCGTTACCAGGTCCGGATCAGCAATATCAAACAGAAACGGGTGTACTTGCCAGCAAGTGTCTAGCTCCGGGGCGGGTACATCAAGTGGCTCACCACCACAAACAAAGCTGAGCTGTTCATCTGCCAGGCCAGTCTCTTCACTAATCTCCTGACGAGCCTGATTCATAGCGTCTTCGCCAAGGTAACCACTCACCCCGGACCAAAAACCTGGGTAGGTCTCCACTTTGTCACTGCGTTTTAACAGTAAAATACGGTTCTCATAACGCAAAAAAGCCGTCACAACTTCTCGCTTTTCCATATACCCCATTAAGATAGCCTCACTCAAATACAAAACAGATAACCCCATTTTGCGAGTGTTTGCAGCAAAACGCCAGCAATTGGTTGATTTTTTAATAAAAAATAATAATCCAGTGGCTAGCGGGGGCGAGGAGAGGTTCACTGCACTAAGGGAAAACCTCAAGCATAAAAAAACCACTGACATGGGAGGCCAGTGGTCGATTTATAAGTATTGAGAGGGGACGCGAAAAATAAACGCACCGTAACAGTTGCGTTGAGAGCTTTATACGTCTCATTTTCGCCTTGCTGGAGCGAGAGCTATTTTTCGTGCAAAGCGCTGGCGCTATTTTAACCAACGGCCATTATAGCCCGCCACCCCTTCATCCGTGGTACGACCACTTTTGAATAGCTCATCGTAATCTTCTTGTTTGATCAGCTGTACCTCGCCCTGGGTATTTTGGTAACGCCAATCTCCCTCAATGCACATAATCATTAGAGTATCTAAAATATCATCAAAACGAATCGCATGTAGGAGGGCCATACCTTGCAGGTCTTTGATAGTCAGCGGTCGCTTACGCTTCTCAAACTCTTCGTTGATCAACGCTTCCAAGGCTACATCCCACTTTGGCTTATCAAAATCTTCACTCATCTCGACTCCTGCTCCCTCACGTTATTTAATTGGAACCCTTTATAGCGTGCTACAAAGTGGGTTCTTTACTCGGATATCCCATAAATTTTATAAAAAATTACTCATATTTTTGATTTTACAGGGAAATTTTCGGAAAAATACCCATATTTATGATTACGAGCGGCAGAGTAAATATCCCATGCAAAACCCACAAACAAGTGAAATTGTGCATGATTTATAAATTATTCGCGTTTACTCTCTTCTGCGAAACACGCTCTCTTTATTAGTGTATTATCAGCAACCGTTCATTTTCAACGCCATTTGCCGGGAGCAGGTCGTGCAACAACTATCAGGCAAGCAACGCTACAGCGCCAATAAACTTCAAAAACGCCTACGCAGAGAAGCGGGCAATGCGATTACTGACTTTAACATGATCGAAGAGGGCGATAAGATCATGGTGTGCCTTTCGGGTGGAAAGGATAGCTTTACCATGCTCGATATTTTGCGTTATTTCCAGAAAATAGCCCCCATCCATTTTGATATTGTTGCTGTCAACCTTGATCAGAAACAACCCGAATTCCCAGAAGAGATCCTGCCAAACTATCTCGACTCCCTGGGTGTGGAGTACAAAATCGTTGAAGAGGATACCTACTCCATTGTTAAGGAGAAGATACCCGAAGGGAAAACCACCTGCTCACTCTGCTCACGGCTGCGCCGAGGCATTCTCTACCGCACCGCAAGCGAGCTGGGGGCCACCAAAATAGCACTGGGGCACCACCGTGATGATATTCTCGAAACACTGTTTTTAAACCTTTTCTATGGCGGAAAACTAAAAGCGATGCCACCCAAGCTAGTGAGTGACAATGGCCAGCACATCATCATTCGCCCCCTCGCCTACTGCCGAGAAAAAGATATTATCCGCTATGCTGAAATACAGGAGTATCCGATTATCCCCTGTAACCTCTGCGGCTCACAGCCCAACCTACAGCGGCAGGTTATTAAAGGAATGCTACAGGGGTGGGACAAAAGTCACCCGGGGCGAATAGAGACCATGTTTACCGCAATAAAAAACATCAAGTCATCGCACCTCATGGACTCTGCAATGTATGACTTTATCGGCCTAAAAACGCAGCAGATGCCGTTTGAAGAGGGTGATATTGCTTTCGATAGCGAGGAGATTATCGGTAGCGAAAATAGAGTGGAACCGATCGTGGTTCAGCCATTAAAAGCGCTAAAATAAGCCCGTCCTAACCCCAAAAAAGAGCGCTCAGATATTTATTGAGTCGGAAGGTATCGTTAGACGGGGTGCTGTGCCAGCAGGTGAATATAGCGCCCTAACGAAAGGTAGGGCTCTTGGCGACTATGGGCCAGCTCCATTTCGATAATCGCTGCAACTGGCAGACGCTCTTTTACCCGCTTTTCCATATAGTCGTAAAAAACGCGAACACCGGCACGGTCACGTATTGTAAACGGGCTATGGTCAAACCACCCATAGACTTCGGTGGGGTCGAGTGGGTTTTGCGGTGTGAGGCTGTTTATTTCACCTGAGAAGTGGCCCGACTTCACCTTGCGCAGATTGCCACGCACCAGGTTTCGGTAGATGAGTGAGTTGATATTGTAGAACATTAATGAGAGGTGCCCGCCCGGTTTTACCAGTTGTTGAAATGCGGGAATGCTGCGTTGTGGCTCTGCCAACCACTCCAATACGGCGTGGCAAAGTACCAGATCATATTGCCGCTTATCCTGTGTTGCCATTTCAAACAGTGACCGGTGGTGGAATTCAACAACGGCGTCTTTTTGCTGCTCCGCAAATCCATCACGCGCCTGCCCCAGCAGATCGGCAGAGATATCACACAGCACCAGCTCGTGGCCAAGCTCAGCAAGGCGCAGCGCAAACAAGCCTAGGCCACAGCCGGCATCAAGAATACGCAACCGGGGGCCATCCACCAGCTGCGGCATTTGCGTTATCAGGTGCTGCCATAACACCGCAAGTCGAATTTTACCTTTATCACTGCCGTAAATATTTTTCTTAAAGCGCCCCGCCAGCTGATCAAAGTTACGATCCCGCTTGCTCATTACAGGGGGTGGTTATGCGGCATCAGTAACCAGCTCGGCCTTGCCGGCGCGTTTAAGGCGACCATCAATCATCAAAAATCCAAACGGAAACATGCCGGCAATCAACACCACGCTCCACTCACCCGTGCTCCAGCCATACTTTTGTGCCAGCGAAAGCGAGAGCATTGTGTATACAACAAACAGAATGCCATGAACCATGCCGGCTAACGAAACAGCCTCTGGCATACCAAAATAGTATTTCATTGGCATGGCAATAAACAGCAACAAAAGAAATGAGCACCCTTCAATCAAACTGACAGCGCGAAACAGTTTCATACCTAACCCCTTATCGAATAACTCTACACCGTTCTATATCTGCTTTTTACCAAGGTTTTAGCTGTTAAGCAACCCATCACCCTAATCCCCGGATAGCCCCTGCCGATCATCTCGTTTCTGGTGTACAATGGTCAATTCAACCGCCATCCATTGGCAACAGCATTTGCAGGGTATGACAATGGCATCAACAGAAAAAAAGCCGCTGGTCGGCATCATCATGGGTTCAACTTCTGACTGGGATACCATGAAAAATGCAGCGGATACGCTGGAACAGCTGAATATCCCTTATGAAGTGGATGTGGTTTCGGCGCATCGCACCCCCGACAAGCTGTTCAGTTATGCTGAAGAGGCGATAGGTCGCGGTATTGAAGTGATTATTGCCGGGGCCGGCGGCGCAGCACACCTGCCCGGCATGGTTGCGGCCAAGACTTCATTACCTGTATTGGGTGTGCCGGTACAATCCAAAGCACTCAACGGTATGGATTCGCTACTCTCTATCGCTCAAATGCCTGGCGGGATTCCGGTTGGCACACTGGCCATTGGCCGTGCCGGTGCGATTAATGCTGGCTTGCTCTCTGCATCCATCCTGGGCAATAAATACCCCCCTTTCCGTGAAGCGCTAGAGCAGTTTCGTGCCAGACAGACCGAGAACGTACTGAACAACGCTGATCCCCGCGAGGTATAAACCATGGTTGTGGGTATTTTGGGCGGTGGACAACTGGCACGTATGCTGGCATTGGCAGGCCACCCGTTAGGTCTGAAATTTATCACTCTCGAACCCGCAAAAGATGCCTGCTCCGCAGCGGTGACCGAACAGCTGCTGGGTGCTTATGATGATGAACGCCTGCTATCAGAGCTGGCCGATAAAGCCGACGTGGTCACTTTTGAGTTCGAAAACATACCCGCCGATAGTGTCACCCTGCTTTCAAACAAGATCCCCTGCTACCCCCCCGCCAAAGCGCTGGCTGTCACTCAAGATCGCCTCAATGAGAAAAGGATTTTCAATCACCTTAACATCCCCACGGCACCCTATAACAGAGTGAACACACTGGATGACCTGGAGCAGGCCATGGAGAGCCTCGGCTTTCCCGCCATCCTTAAAACCCGTCGTGAGGGGTACGATGGCAAAGGGCAAGCACGGTTAGACAGTGCGGCTGATATTCCAAAGGGGTGGCAAGCCATTGCGGGAAAACCCGCCATTGTGGAGGGGTTCGTCCCCTTTGACCGAGAGTTTTCCATCATTGCGGTACGCAGCCGTACGGGTGAGACAAGCTGCTATCCACTGACCGAAAACAACCATAAAAAAGGTGTTTTACACACTTCAATTATCCGGCAGAATGACCCACTACAGGCGCTAGCGGAACGGCATGTTAACAAGCTACTTAATGAGATGAATTACGTGGGGGTTCTGGCTTTGGAACTGTTTCAGGTGGGTGATCACTTGCTGGCTAACGAGTTTGCCCCTCGGGTACACAACTCGGGACACTGGACACAAGATGGTGCGGTATGTTGCCAGTTTGAGAATCACCTGCGTGCGGTGTGCGGCCTGCCACTGGGTAGCACCCGCCCACTAGGGCATATCGCCATGCTAAACATAATCGGCGAGCTACCGAACATTAATAGCATACTATCCCTACCAGACGTACACCTGCACCTGTATGACAAAGCAGCACGCGATGGGCGTAAAATTGGCCACATCAACCTCTGCTGTGAGGATAAGCTACACTTTGATCAACAGTTTGAAGCGCTGCAATCGCAGCTTTAGTGTGACTGCCCCTATTAATCAACCCTGTAAACCTCTCCACTGAACAAAAGGATCCACTTATGAAAATCACTGACAACTGTGCGGTCACCCTCGACTACACCCTGACCAATGACCAGGGCACTGTACTGGATAGCTCGGAGGGGCGTGGTGACTTCACCTACCTTCATGGCGCCAGTAACATCGTGCCCGGCCTGGAGAATGCGCTAGCAGGAAAAAATACGGGTGATGAATTAACTGTTCACGTTGAGCCAGAGCAAGGGTATGGCGAGCACCTCAAAGAGTTAATACAGAAAGTGCCCTGTGAGATGTTTGAAACCGATCAAGAGATTACGGTGGGTATGCAATTTCACGCTCAGTCAGCTGAAGGGCAAATGGTTGTGGTCACGGTAACTGAAATTGATGATAAAACGGTCACCGTCGATGGCAATCACCCGCTTGCGGGTACCGCGCTTAATTTTGCAGTTAATGTGATCGATATTCGTGAAGCGACTGAGGAGGAGATCTCCCACGGACATGTTCATAGTGGCGACTGTTCGCACGATCACTAAACCGCCGCTTCAACTGGGAGTGCGCCTTCTCAACTCGTTTACTTGCGATTAGAAATAGCATCAAACTGAGCCTCCAGCTCGCCAATCATCGCAACCCCTTTTTTCACCACCAAGGTGGGGGTCGCTTGATGTGTTGAGTGGAGGTTTTTGTTAGAAGAGGTAATCATAATCGTTTTCATATCACGCTTATCCAGGGCTAGCCCAGAGACAATGGATATCAACATCTGGCCACTCAGCAAGCCAATCTCTTTACTGGCAATCAGCACATCAAAATGTTCATTCAATAATCGTCCCAACGCCTCATAACCATCCGACATTTCAACAATTTCGACATGATAGGGGGCGATGGTTTTTTTACAGATTTCACGGGTAGTGCGAGAGCCATCGACTAACAGCACCCGCAGTTTATTTTTACAGTCCTCTTTTTGAAACTGACGCAGGTGCTCGCGAACAGCCTCAAAATCACCCCCGCCTTCCCGCAGCACTTCGTGTGATTGGCGAAGCAGGTCGACATAATCCAAGCAGCGGCTTTGATGTGGCCCCGCCATGCCAAGAGACTCTTTATCCCATAGCGTTAAAACATCTTCTAACTGGTGGCATATCGATGTAATAACGGGCACACCAAACGTTCCACCAATCCCTTTGAGTGAGTGGGTTTTCCGATAAGCCTCCTGAAAGCTTGCCTCAAAATCATCACCCTCGCTGCAAGCAAGAATATGCTCTTCGATAGCATCGATTTTTTCGGGCAGTTCACTGATGAAATTTTGCTTAAGTTTCTCTAATACATTTGCAGTGGAGCCCATAATTCACCCATTATTATCTGTATTGCCGTAAAATAACCACTCAGCTTTTTCAAACCACCTGAGAACAGAGCTAAAGCCATGCCTCGATACCGACCACCCATGCAAAAAACATCTCTCTACATCACCCCCGCAGGCTACCGAGTATTACAGGACGAGTTGAAATCCATTTGGAAACGGCGCGCCGATGTTACGGTGGCCCTGGCTGCTGCCGCTGCCGAGGGAGACCGCTCTGAAAACGCCGAGTACATCTATCGCAAAAAAGAGCTACGCGGTATTGACCGGCGTATCCGCTACTTACAACAGCGCCTGCCTGCACTTACCGTTGTGCACCACACCCCTGCTGACAAAAATCGAATATTCTTTGGTGCATGGGTCAGCGTGGAAGATCTTGACGGAGAACAGGTACGCTATCAAATTGTTGGGCCCGATGAGATTGACCCCGCATCTGGCCGTATTAGTGTAGATTCTCCCATGGCCCGTGCCCTGTTAAAAAAGTGCCTAGATGATGAGATAAACGTCACCACACCCCAAGGAGAAAAACAGCTCTATGTGGTTGGAATAAACTACCCCGAAACCGCGTAAAAAGCACACCTTTATATTGCATTAAAAAGCATCCATAAACTCATTTAACGCCTGTCAAAACAGAGCAGATAGGTCCATACTTTAAAGGTAGAGAGACACAACCTAAACACAATTCATAATGCTAACTAAAAGGAGCACACCATGTTTGGTGAACACCACTCTGACCTTGCCGCTGAATTTCCAAAATTCAAAGATAAGATCCACCAATTAAAATCCAGCAATATGCACTTTTCCAAATTGGTATCGGAATATGAGGCGGTAGCTAAAGAGATTTATCGTATCGAACAGCAGATCGAAACACCCTCTGATGAATATACTGAGAATAAAAAGAAGCAGTGCCTGGCACTCAAGGACGAAATATATAACCTGCTGATAAAATAGCGCATTAGAGACTAAATATTCTTTGATGGTGTGTGCTTTCAGCACTTGAAGTGTGCGTTAGCGGCTCTTTTGACCCGCCTGCGCCAAAGCCGCCGCCATCAATTTTTCAAAACGCTCAACATCCTGTGATTTGATAAAATATTTATAGCGTTTTTCTGAATACAAGGCATCGAACAACACCCCGTCGCCACTCATCACAAAAGTGCGTGGCACATAGCTACCGTCATATTCAAACTGCTGACTGAGCTGAGGATATTGATCCACATTCACCTTAATCATTACCAGTTTTTTAGCTAAAGAGATCACCGATGGCTTGTAAAAGATGTTTTTATAAGCGTGGCAGGTAGGGCACCAATCAGCATAAAAAATCATCATGACCGGTCTATTATTCTGTTTCGCAATCTTCATGCCCTGGGTGTAACCATTCCACTCAATCGCGGCATCGTTCCAGTCCGGTGGCTGCGCCGCAGTCGCAACGGATAGCAAGCCATGCAGGACGACACCCCAGAGCATCCATTTCACTAATCGCTTCAATACCATCCCCTTATAAGTTACCGCGACCATTAGCTGACTGACAACATAACGGTTGAGTACAACGCAACTCACGTGTGAGAATCTATTGTACAGAGCTGGATGAATACAGGCCAAATAACTCTGCCACCCAAATAGCAGAAAGAGCCATAAACTACCGTGTTATCTACCACAACATAAACCAGGAAATGCCATGCAACGCACCCTAAGCCTTATCACTCTATTTTTTGCCAGCGGCCTCTGCCTCGCTCAAGCGAGCCCACCCCAGGCAGCGGTTGCCAGTGCCCACCCACTGGCTACTCAAGCAGGCATAGAGATTCTTGAGCAGGGGGGGAATGCATTTGATGCGGCGGTAGCGGTAACTGCCGCGCTAGCGGTCGTAGAACCCACCGGCTCGGGTTTAGGCGGCGGTGGCTTTTGGTTGATTCATGATGCCCAACAGAACAGAGCGTGGATGATTGATGGGCGTGAAATGGCTCCCGGTAAAGCACACCGCAATATGTATCTGGATGCGCAAGGTGAGGTGATCCCCAACCTCTCCATGAATGGCCCGCTGGCGGCCGGGATTCCCGGCACACCGGCAGCCATGGAGTACCTTGCTAACCAATATGGAAAGCTCCCCCTTAGCCAGTCACTCTCAGCGGCTATCCGTTATGCAGAGCATGGGTTTAACATCGACAAGCCTTACCAAAGAATGGCTAAATTCCGCCTCAAAGCGTTACAAGATTCACCCGCTGCGGCCGCCACCTTCCTTGAGAAAAATCAACCACCCACCGATCATTTTATCCTCAAGCAACCCGACCTTGCCAACACCCTTAAAGCCATTGCAACACTGGGGGCTAAAGGCTTTTACCAAGGTGATGTCGCCAAACGACTTATTGACGGTGTTCAGCAGGCGGGGGGGATCTGGACACATCAAGATCTGGAAAATTACACACTGATTGTACGAGAGCCGATTCGTAGCCAGTACCGCAACATTACCCTCACTTCAGCGGCACTGCCCTCATCCGGTGGCATTGTTTTATCCACCATGCTGAACATTCTGGAGGGTTACCCGCTGGATAGCATGGATGGTGCTCAACGCACTCATCTCATAGTGGAGGCGATGCGGCGCGCCTACCGTGATCGTGCCGAGTACTTGGGTGATGGTGATTTTATTGAAGTCCCCCAGCAACTACTCACCAGCAAACAGTACGCCGCCGGGCTGCGTGCCGCCATTCACCCCAGTCAAGCCACCCCCAGCAAACTACTGCCAGGAGCCATGGATGATTATGAAGAGGGACGTGATACCACTCACTTCTCAATCATTGACACACAGGGTAATCGCGTTTCGGCAACGATGAGTATCAACTATCCCTTTGGCTCCGGCTTTGTACCTCCTGGCACCGGGGTTTTATTGAATGATGAGATGGATGACTTCTCCAGCAAACCGGGCACACCCAACGCCTACGGCCTCGTCGGTGCCGAAGCCAATGCCATCGAAGCCGGTAAACGCCCACTCTCCAGCATGACCCCGAGTTTTCTGGAAACAGCGGAACGTGTGGCCATTTTAGGCACCCCCGGCGGCAGTCGCATTATCAGCATGCTACTACTGGCAACACTAGAATTTGCAGAAAATAGCTCAGTTGATGCGTGGGTGAGTCGCCCGCGCTTTCACCATCAATATCTACCCGACCAGATCCAGTATGAACCCGGTGCACTCAGTAATGAACTGATCCGCGACCTGCAAGCACGCGGACACGAAATGAAGCAACTCAACCATCAATATGGGGGGATGCAAGCTATTTTGTGGGATAAAAAAACAGACAAAGTGACAGCGGCAAGTGACCCCAGAGGTATTGGCTCGGCGCAAATTCAATAAACAAGATAGAGTGAATATTGGATACCCTCGAGCGATACCACTCCCTTCATACTTACTTAAAGAGTCTACTTCAACATGCCCAATATCACATTTTGCTGGGAGCTCGGTGCTGGCTATGGCCATTTGGCCTCCATCGCGCCACTGGCACAATCCTTAACCCGCAGAGGGCACACCCTCTCGGCACTACTGCGTGACACCCGCAGTGCCGATAAATTTCTGGATACCTCTGTAGTCAACTCGCAGCAAGCCCCCCACTGGATACCGACAAAAAAGTATCATTCACCCACTATCAGCTATGCTGACATTCTCAGCCGCTGCGGATACGACTCTACAGACTCTCTACTGCCGCTAGTCCAGCAGTGGCGAGAGCGATTTAGTGAATACACTACCGAGCTAATCATCGCGGACCACTCGCCCACCGCTTTAATTGCAGCGAAAACACTCAAATTACCCGTCGCACTTTCAGGCACCGGTTTCTCTTCACCTCCCCCAATTTATCCACTCCCACCAATCACACCCTGGCTCAACACCCAGCCAGATTTTTTGCTCCACCTGGAAAAGAGCGTATTAGATATCATAAATGACGTATTGCGCCACTTTGATACGACGGAACTGGATTATTTGCACCAGCTGTTTGATGTGGAGGAGAGTTTTTTATGCACACTGCCAGAACTTGATCACTATGAACAGCGCAGTATGGATGCTTACTGGGGCCCCCGCTTTACCGATAGCCGTGGAGTGGAAGCCGATTGGCCACAAAATGGCCGAAAAAATATATTTGTTTACATCAATAACCGCTACAAACTGCTGGATACGCTGCTATCAAGCTTAAGCCGTGTCGATGCAAATTTTATTGTTCACTGCTCAGGGGTGGAGGGTGCCGTTACCGATCACTACAGCGCCAACAATATTCAATTTTCAGCAGAGCCCGTTCGCATAAAAAGCCTTGCCGGAAAAGCTGATCTGGTCATATCTCATGCGGGACATGGAACGGTAGCCGCCTGTTTATTGATGGGCATACCACTGCTACTACTGCCTACCCAGCTAGAACAACTGCTGTTAGCCGGCAAATTAAGCCATTTCAAACTAGCCCACTCTATCGACCCCAGAGGAGCTAAACAGCCCGATTTCGCTGAGCAGATCAGATCCACTCTCAACGATGAGGCCTGCCAAAAGCAGGCAGAACAATTTGCAGAGCACTACAAAGGGTTTGATCCGCAACAACAACTGGATGAAATAGTCTTCGCCTGCGAAGCACTGCTCAGCCAATAAAAAAGGCACCAGATGGTGCCTTTTTTATTATATAGTCAACATACCGGTGCCGCGAAAAAATTACCCCTTACGTGCTCTATTTCTACGAGCAAACGCAAGTCCTGCAACGCCACCACCCAGCAGAAACAGCAAACCTGGCTCAGGAACCGATGCCGGGGTGCCGGTTACAGTATGGCTTGTGATCGGCATACCATTGATGCCATTGGGATCACCAAAGCGTGAAGAGCCATCAGAGTTGAACCAACATGATATTTCATTATCTCCGCCAATCTCCTCACCCCATCCGCCATAGCCATCCTCACAATTGGATAGCGTCGCTACGTTACTGTCTGTAAAAGTGAAAATATCATATTCAAGCAGAAAGGTATCACCCGCATTAAAGATTCCCAGATCCAGCGTACCGGTGTAAGTCCCCCAGCCATAGTTATTTGAACCGGCGACGTAACTACCCAGTGCCACACCGTTCGTAGAGAGATTGATGCCACCCTCGCTATTCAATAGTGTTGCATCACTGGTAAAAACATTTACACCGTTTAACTTAATCGCAACCGCATTACCCGCCTGCACGTACTCACCAGCGCCAAAAGTGGCATAATTTTGTGCCCACAAACTGCCACTGTTAATGGTGAAGTCGAAAGAGTAGCTCTGTGCAGTACCGCTGTCATTAGTAAATTCCACTGCCTGCTGAATATGACTCTCAGCAGAAAAGAACCCATTACCACTGGCACGGGAAAACATATCACCACTGTCATTGCCCCAAGCCGCACCATAAGCGTAGCCTGTGCTATCAGCACCGTTGCTATAGACACTCACTGATGAGGGGCCTGTTGCCATATCCGTTAGCGGAGCAGATGATTGCAATTCAACGGTAGCGCTGGCGGTCAAAATGGTTGCCTGTGCAGCAGGTACCATCGCAATCAATCCAAGGCAGACAGCCGCTGATAGTGCATTTTTCTGAAAGGGCGCAGCCCAGATTGAACTCTTCATACAGTAACTCCTTAAATATCGCTCTTTAACCACAAATGCTTATTGAATAACAAAGCAAGATATAGGCCATTAAAAACAGACAGCACAAGCATTTGTTTTTTATATCAAAAAAAATAATGTAATTAACGCCATCAAATCAATCGTAAAAAATATCGACAAATTGATACCCTTAAAGGTAAATTTATCTACCCACAGCGGGCTGCTCAGCCAATAAAAAAGGCACCGCTAAGTGCCTTTTTTATTTTCAGACTTTTAAATCCCGCTACCAGCCACCTCTATTTAAAGAGGCCAACATGCCAAAGCAGCGGTAAAAACTAGCCCTTACGCGCGCGGTTTCTTCTTGCAAAAGCAAGGCCCGCAACACCGCCGCCCAACAAGAACAGCAAACCTGGCTCAGGAACCGATGCCGGCGGGTTGCCGGTTACAGTATTGTTTGTGATCGGCATGCCATTGATACCGTTGGGATCACCGAAACGTGAACCGCCAGAGGTTACAAACCAACTACCACACTCCTCTGCCCACCAGTCCTGTTCGGGACCATCAAAACCGCAGTCAGTAGCAATCAACCCAGCAACATTACTCTCGGCAAAGGTGAATATATCGTATTCAAGCAAAAAGCTCTCACCCGGGTTAAAAATCCCCAGATCAAGCGTACCGGTGTAGGTTCCCCAGCTATACGAACTAGACCCAGCAGTATAACTACCCAGCACCGCACCGCTTGTTGTCAGGTCGGAGCCACTCGCATCCGTTAGCAAGGTTGCATTACTGGTATAAATATCCACGCCGTTTAATTGAATCGCAACGGTATTACCCGCCTGCACATACTCACCGCCAACCAACGTATCATATGCATAAGCACTCAAGGCGCCATTATTGATGGTGAAATCGAAAGAGTAGCTCTGTGCTACACCGCTGTTGTTGGTGAACTCCACACTCTGCTGAATATGACCCTCGGCAGAAAAGAATCCATTACCACTGGCACTGGAGAACATACTGCCACTGTCATTACCCCAGCCAGAAGCATAGCCGCCACCGTTAGCATCATATAAATATTCAGAGACATTAACATGTACCGGATCGGTACCGGTGGTACTCACCGTGGTTGCTATATCAAGATCAACCGTTGCACCTGCGGTAAGAATAGTCGCCTGCGCATTGGATGCCGCCGCAATCAACCCGAGGCAGACCGCTGCTGATAGTGCATTTTTCTGAAAGGGCGCAGCCCAAATACCATTTTTCATATGAAAACTCTCCATTTATTGTTTTTTACTTAAACATGGTTCAAAAAAATATAAATACGACCATAAAGCAAGCAAAATACATACCACAAAACAAAAACTCATAACTATTTGTTTTTAATGACTTAAATAACAGGTAAATCATACACCGCCGTCAACTGTAAAAAAAATCGACAAATAGGCGAAAATGAGACCCCTGACTCTATTTTTAATCTGTAAAACCGATAAATGCCCCGGTCATGCTAAAGTTGTGTAACAGCCTCCGCTAACCATTAAGACTTTAAGCGACAACACTGACGAACAAGCACTGCCATGACGGAATTCCTTACACTGTTTTTTTTACTGATTGCAGGCCATGCCCTGGCAGACTTTGTTTTGCAGGGTGATGTGATGGCGGCAGCTAAAAGCCGCCATGGCGCGATCCATAAGCGCAAAGGCAAACACTTCCCACCTTGGCAATACTGGCTGGGGGCGCATACATTGATTCACGGCGGAATTGTTTTACTGGTAACCGAGAGTTTGTTATTGGGTTTCATTGAAACCTTACTGCATACCATTATCGATTTTCTAAAGTGCGAAGGAAAGCTGAGCTTTCATCAAGACCAGGCGTTGCACCTGCTCTGCAAAGTGATCTATTGTGCCGCGTTAGCCTATACACCGAGTGCAGTACTCTCTTAAAAATCAGTACCCTCAGCCTCTTCCACGGGGGTCTGATACTCCTTATCATTCAGAAAACTGACAATATTTTCACGCTGCGCCATGGCATCGTGGTAGCCCAGCTCAATGAGCGCCTGGCAATACTCCCGCTCAAATAGCAGATAACTTAAAAAATCGGAACCATCTTTTTTGTAAACACCGATACCACGAAAAAAGTAAGCAACCGACCTAGGCAGTAGTGCCGCATACTCTTCTGCAATTTCACTCAAGTGACGGCTAGGTGAAATGACCAGGCTTTCAACTCGGCGCAACGATGTTTCACTCCCTTTGCGGCGGGGAATCAGCTCCACAGTTTTATTGATGCGGTGCAGCCGCTCAAGATCAGCATCCAGTGAGTCAAGAAAAATGCTGTTAAGTGCATGGCCCGCCACTTGTGCTACAGTGGGAATCACGGCATCTACCGTTCGCTCGGGTTGCTGACCATCATCCAGCCGCACCCCAATCACCAAAAGACGCTCGGCCCCCATATGCAGTGCCGGGCTTAGTGGTGCCATTTGGCGCATCGAGCCATCACCGTAATATTCACGATGAATTTTTTCAGGCCGAAAAATAAAGGGCAATGCGGATGAAGCCATAAGGTGTTCAGTGGTAATCACCGAGCGCGTACCCACCCGCCGAACCCGCTGCCAGGCACTAATATCTTCTCGCCCCTGGAAGAAAGTCACCGACTGGCCACTACTGTAACCAGAGCAACTCACTCCAAAAGCATCTAAAAAACCATCATCAATCGATTTTTGAATACGCGCACAAGGTAATCTTTTTGATAATAATTCATGAAGTGGCTGCCGATTCAACAACGCTTGCGGATTATGCTTACCCAAACCACCCAGCAACATCGCCAACATCCATAAGCTACCATTTTGTAACATCCCTGCGGGGTCTGAGCGGAAGACATGAGAGACATGGAAGTTCTCCCACACAGAGCAGAGCCTGCGGACAGCGCCATGGAAATGTGGTGCATAGATCGCCAGTGCCGCGCCGTTAATCGCTCCGGCGGAGGTGCCACTGATAATGGGAAACGGGTTAGACTCACCCACCGGAACAAACTCGGCGATCCCTTTCAAGACACCCACCTGATAGGCTGCTCGCGCACCACCTCCCGCCAGCACCAGTCCGATTTTTTCAGGTCGGACACCGCTCTTTTCACTTTTGTAGAATCGACCTAGTTTCATTGTGACTCCCGTATCGCAGCAGGCACTAGCGTAGTATCCGAAGCTGTATGCATACTAAGTCGGTCGTTTAGCCCGGATAATTCATAAATTATGCACAATCTCACTTGTCTGGTGGTTTAGGTTTTTTTATCAGTGCATTGACTTGTGAAGAGGTCTCGAAATATTAATGTGGGCCAGTCTGTACAACTGGAGAAGGTATAGTATATTGTAGAAAATCAGAAATCGCCCCATAACAGTTGCAGCAATGAGAGCGTACTCAGTGCTGCGGTCTCTGTTCGCAGTACCCGTGGCCCCAAACAGACGGATACAAACCCTGCCTGCTCCGCCAGCGCAATCTCCTGCTCACTCAAGCCGCCCTCAGGGCCAATCAGCAGTGTCACTCCCTTTTCCGGATGTACCATACTGCGCATATCCTGCGTTGCGCGGTGGTGCAATACCAACTTCAATCCTTCACGGGGTTGGCTGACCCACTGTTTGAAGTGAGTCAGCGGCCGCACCTCTGGAATCCGATTGCGCCCCGACTGCTCACAGGCCGCTACCACCACGCCCTGCCAGTGCCGTCGGCGTTTTTCGGCGCGTTCTCCCTTCAGGTTAACTACGGTGCGCTCAGCGACTATCGGGGTGATGGCACTTGCGCCCAGCTCAACTACCTTTTGAACGGTATAGTCCATGCGCTCGCCCCGGGAGATACATTGCGCAATTTCCACATGCAGAGGAGACTCTGCTTCTCGCTCACGCCACTCATCCAACAAGACTGTTGCACGGCGCTTCTCCACTAAAACCAGATGCGCGCCAAACTCGCCACCCCGCCCATTAAAAAGGGTTAATCGAGCGCCTAGCTTCAGCCGCAATACCCTTACACAGTGGTTAGCAACCGCACCCGGCAACTCGACTTTGAGGCCATTTTTCAGTGGCTCATCAATGTAGAAACGAGGGATGCGCATAATCTGCCTGCTCAATCAGATTCAATACCACTCGGGAAGTTTGTACCACTCGGTGTTTTCAGTAAGATCTAGTTGAACTTGATAGGTTTTCAAGAATTTACTGTAACCACTGTTACTCCACTGACGCACGGGCATCCCCAGTACCGCCGTTTTCGAGTTGGCAAATACACGTACTATGTACTCACAACTCTGAGGATCAATATCCGCCAAGCGCGGATCATTGGCACGTACCGCGGCCATTTCATCCATTGCCACTTCAACTGCGGGCAAAAAGTCACTTAAGCCAACCACATTAAGGCAAACTTCATCACCCCGCTTGAAGAGGAAGTGTGTGCTAGAGCCATCACCAACCAAACCGCTATCACTCTCAACGATGGTGACACCCAGCGCTTGCTCGCTCAAAATCGGCTTAGTACCCTTGATCACCGCAACCGTCTGCTCCCGGTCATTAATGTCATAGATCGTTTTTGTTCGGCGATCAAAAAGTGTGTAGCTACCGCTATCGCCATAATCGACTCTCACCAGGTCCGCATGAACCATATAGACAAGGTTGGTACGATACTCACCAACTCTTTCATTAAAATCGAGCAGTGTGCCACGCGCATCAGAGACTTTACTGATTGTTGTACTGCATGCTGTCACTCCCAAACCACATAGTGCCAGCAACAAAACTTTAAACCACCTATTCACATTAAACTCCCTGAAGTTTATTTAATTCACTGGCACTGAAACCAGCCTTAATACGTGCTTCAATATTAAACGGCCCTTTTAAAACACCCTTCATATACTGATTAATCAAATCGAAAAAAGTTGCCTCGGAGTCCAGCCCCCTCTCTGAGCAGCAATAGTGAAACCAGTGGCTGCCAATTTCAACGTGGCCGATCTCATCACGTTGAATTATTTTTAAAATGTCAACCGCCTCGTCATCCCCAGTACGCGCTAGGCGCTCCATGATTGCGGGTGCAACATCCAAGCCCCTCGCCTCCAAAACACGCGGCACCAAGGCCATTCGCACCATCACATCATATGCCGTTTGCTGAGCACTCTCCCACAAGCCATTGTGTGCTGCAAAGTCACCGTACTCATAACCCAACTGCTGCAGGTGGGCCCGAATTAACCCAAAGTGATAAGCCTCCTCTTCGGCAACCTTTAGCCAGTCGCCATAGAACGCTTCTGGCATACCACGAAAGCGATAGACAGCATCTAGCGCAAGGTTAATCGCATTAAATTCGATGTGAGCAATAGAGTGAAAAAGTGCCGCCCGGCCCACGGGAGTATAAAACGAACGCTTGGGAAGGTCTCGGGGGGCAACCAGTTGAGGGTTCTGCGGATGACCCGCCGTGACGGCTATTTGTGGTGGCTGCTCCTCCCGCAACGAGAGTTCTCCACTCCGCCAAGCCGCTGCCAGTTGCTGGGTAAGGCTGGCTTTCTCTTCTAGGTTGCTCGCATCCAGGCAGCGACGAGCCTCAGTAAAGAGTGAGGGGGCAACTTTTTCAACTGATTCATTCATAACGCATTATTATATGAGCTTAGGAGCGGCTTGTCCCCGTTTATCTCTTCCCTGTTTCATCGAACGTTATTCCCTTTAATTATGAGTAACTATTTTTTACCTAAAATCGAAGCATCTTCGCACGGAAAGAGGGATCATACAGGGCATATGTGACCGGTTGGGTACGAAAATAACCCCGCGTTGAGGTGAAAGATGAATACACTGAGTCGTGACCATCATGATAACGAAAAACTTCATTAAGAGACATGAAAAAAGTGAAAAATCCGCAGCGCAATAGCACTCAGCTGCGACCAGCAACACACACCTACCGTCAGTGCAATAGGGCACGGGGAGCTTGCTGGGCAGATTATTGGGTTAGCAAAGAGAAGTGATATTCCGTTAGTGGAAAATGCCTATCTGGTAGAGCTACTGCTTGCATTGAACTTGGGAGATGAAATTCCTGAGGATCTCTACCTCTCCGTTGCGGAAATGATTGACTTTGCTTATTGGCTCAGTGATAGAAGGCCTGCTAGTGGCCATTAACGAGCCTCTATATTATGAATGGTACTCATCAGCTCAGCCTCGCCACGAGATAAACCGCAAATATCAACTAACTCATCCACTGTCGCGCCTTTTCGGGCCAGTTCAATTGCCTGGCGTACCGAGACATCCCCGCTCGTAGCCAGGCTGCTTTGCGTAGCGGCTCTTTTTGAAGTCGAAAGAGCATGCTCCACAGAGTGGATTCTCTCGCCCATTCCCTGGGCACCACTCACCAAGAGTTTAAATTGCGACTGCAACTGCTCGCACTCTGAACGCTGTTGGCGCAACTGCTGTTGCAGTTGTTTTTGCTGCTTTTGTGTGACCACAAAAACTGTGACCAGCAAAGCAGCGAGTACCATCAGCAGCACGACTACAGACCACTCTGTCATTAAAACTGACCCACCTCATTCCACTCCTCTTCACTGAGAAATTTATTCAGATCAACAAGAATCAGCAGCTCGTTCTCACGACTGGTGACCCCAAGGATATATTTAGCACTCTCTTCGGTGCCAACATTGGGTGCCGTTTCAATTTCAGATGCGGGTATTTCAACCACTTCTGCAACACTATCAACCAGAATACCCACTACCTGCTCTTCTGTTTCAATAATGATAATACGCGAGAGATCATCAACCTCTTTTTCAACCATACCAAAGCGGCGACGGGTATCAACCACGGTAACCACATTCCCCCGCAGGTTGATAATGCCGATCACATAATCAGCGGCACCCGGTACCGGTGCAATTTCGGAGACACGCAGCACCTCTTGCACCTGCATCACATTAATTCCGTAGGTCTCACTCTCAAGCCTAAAGGTGACCCAACGGTTAGCATCGTTGCCCATCGTTGCACTTTCGCTCATCTACTTTATCCCCATACTTAGGATGAATTCTTTCTACTTCTAAGGTTGATTGTATCGTCAATCAATAACAAAGCTTTATAAGCGACCTTTAGATAGAAGTTTAAGGAAACCATCAACATCAATCAATGCGCACATTTTATTGATGACTGTACCCGCCAACCATGGCTGAAGGGTACGATTTTTACGCCACTTCACCTCATCGGGATCAAGCTTAACTACTTCGGCTATAGCGTGACAACCCAACCCCCAGCGGCGATCGCCCAGTAGGATAAAATAGCGGTATTTACGCTGATCCTGCACAACTTCCTGGCGGTGAGCAGGCATAATCAACCTTGCCGTATCAACAACGCTCACCATTGCGCCGTGGTACTTCATCAAACCAAGGTGCCACTCCGCGTAGCCGGGAACCGGAGTAACCTTCTCATCGCCAACTTTCAAAACACCTGAGAGATGCTCCAATGGTACGGCAAGATTCAACTTACCAAGATTAAAAAACAGCACCTGAAACGGTGCCGTAGGCTGGAAATATGCGGGCACTGGTTCTTCATTTGCAGCCGCCTGAGCAGTCACCTCCTCCGTGGGTGCCGCGGCAGGCTCTTTAGGCAGATCCGTTGCGACTGCTTTAGCAACCACAACAACCTCATCCGATACCGGGGTAGCTGTCGGCTCAGACTCAATCACTGGCACCTCTCTGAACAGTGCATCCAGATAACTGCTTAACGCCTGCTTCTGCTCTACCAGCGCATTAAAATCGTTTTCATCCTCAAATTGTGCCATCACGACTCGGCTGTTCTGCTGTCAGCTGGATAGATATTCTGCAGCCAGGTCAATAGCTCACGATAAGCAATTGAGCCTCGGCTATTTGCTCGCATAATGGGTAGCGGCACCCCTTTGCGGCTCGCTTCACGAAACTGGGTATCGATGGGTATCACGGCGTCCCATAGCTGCTCAGGGTAATCTTTTTGTAGCTGCTTGAGTGCCTCATGAGAAGCGCGGGTGCGTCGATCAAACATAGTGGGAACGATGTGTAACCCCAGCGGGGCTCTGCGTGCTCGTGTAATCATCGCGGTAGTACGCATCATTCTCTCTAACCCCTTAAGCGCCAAAAACTCCGTCTGCACCGGAATCAACAAGCTCTGACAGGCTGCCATGGCATTAACCATCAAAACCCCTAAAATCGGTGGGCAGTCGATCAAAACATAGTCATAGCTGTCAGCCAACTGTTGTAGCGCCCTAAGCAGCACCAGCCCTTTACCATCCTGTGTTCCCAATTGGCGGTCAAGTGTTGCCATAGCCGTCGAGGCGGGCAGTAGATCAAGACCTTCAAAACGTGTCTGTTTTATCACGCGCCTAGGCATATCGCTGGTGGCAATATTAGGCACTTGAAACAGCGAGTAGACACTCATCTCTATAGTATCCGGGTCATGTCCAAAATAGACTGTTAACGAGCCGTGGGGGTCCATGTCAACCACCAAGGTGCGGTACCCCTTGGCGGAAAGGAGCCCTGCCAGGGAGACAGTGCTGGTTGTTTTACCCACCCCCCCCTTCTGATTGGCAACCGCCCATATGTTCAATCAAGCCCCCTCGCGTCAAAAATTTTACACACCCTAAAATATGATGCATGTATCACGCCAAACCACATTAAACTCGACAATAAACTCTGTTGAGCCCTCCAGATTTTCGGCTTAAAATAGAGAAAATTAGAAGATTAAAGCCAGCTCAGATTCGCGTATATTAAAAAAAACAGTTATTCTTCTAGCGGCCAATTCTTTCATCGATGTAGATATTTATTACCATGCATAGACAACAACTTCTGCAGCTACTCACTGACTACAAAACACCCTTTATGGAAGAGGCTGCCATGGTGGCACGTTCCCGTCGTTTTGTCGCACAACATCAGAACTGTTTTGACCGCAGCCTAAGTGCAGGCCACGTGACGGGTTCAGCTTGGGTGGTTAACCCTTCACGAACCCACGCTCTCATGCTGCACCACCGTAAACTCGATCGATGGTTTCAACCCGGTGGGCATGCCGATGGGGATCACGATATTATTCGCGTGGCATTGAAGGAGACATCGGAGGAGTCCGGTGTTGATATGGAGAATATACGACTGGTGAGTGATGATATTTTTGATGTGGATGTGCATACCATTCACCCCAATGCACATGATGAGCGCCACCAACACTTTGATATCCGTTTTTTGCTGGAGATTGATGATTCAATACCCATTCCGGGTAACGATGAGTCCCATCAGATTGGCTGGATACCACTCGACCGGGTTTCTCACTTTAACCATGCGCGCTCACTCCATCGCATGGTACAGAAAATTCGGCGCATGCAAGCATAATCGAGTGAGCGGACAGGTTATCGCTTCCGCTTACTCTTCGCCTTGACTCAACGCCTCGCCACAGGCCCCGTTTAACGCCTCTACCAGCGCAAACAGCTGCTCCATTTCCGCTGCATTGAGCCGCTCTTTATTTCGATTGAAAGCCAGTATCTTGCCCTTTCTAACCTCCAGATAGAACCCCTCATTACTTTGTAAAAAAGCGAGTAATCCAGAAGAGATACAGGGTGAGGGGTCGTCTCCTTCTTTAGCGTAAAGTCGATAGTTAGCAGGAAGAGCACTCTCCCCTGCCAACTCTATTTCACGATAATCAGCCAGATAACGTCGCAGATAGTGGCCAGGGGTAATAACAAAATCAGCAACACCTGAAACAGGGCACTGTGAAGTGATCGTGGTGTGCCAATGTTTTGAATAGTAGTCTGGTGCGGCCGTATGACTGTAGTCGGCCAATCGAACATCATAACCGTGGACACTACCTGACATCACATTACTCTCCTGTTTGTCTGAACCCCGACGCAGATAGATAAAGTCGTACTCATTATGAATTGTGACCGTACCCAGCTCTAGCTTAAGCCCCCACTGTTGTGCAAACTTTTCCATCTGAATTTCACGTTCTGAGCGTTTCCTCTCCTCCTTGAGCAGTATTGAATCCTGCATACGGGCTGAAAGTGAGTGAGTGGTGAATTGGAAAAAGTTTTCCAGCCCCAACAGCTCAAAATATCGCTTATCGCGCATACACTCACCCTGGAACTGATGAAGATACTCCATACCCGTATGATCTATAATACGACCAGACTCAGTAATAATCAGCGTCACACCCGCCTGCCGAGGGAGGTTGGCAAGCAGCTTATCAAGGTGTATCAGATTGAAGCAGACAACGGATGATAATGTCACCTCATAGTGTTGCTCGCCATCACGCTCTTTCTGGACAACGGAAATTACTGGGTCACAAAACAGTCCTCGAAGATTGCCCCACACCAATGAGAAAGATTGCCCCAGCCCTAGTCGCCCTGTCAATACGGCACGAAAGGATGGTGTCAGCAGATAGAGCAGCATCAACACCTCAGCCGCAACACCCATTAAAATTCCAGACAGCAGATCTGTCGCTAAAATAGCGAGCACCGTGATAACGAAAATTACAATCTGATCACGGCCAATAGCATAGGTTTTGGTGAATACTTTGTATTCACATAATTTCCAACCAACATAGATCAGAATTGCAGCGATTGCAGCCAGAGGCACCCTAGCAGCCTGTCGGACTTAACCTAATTGTATCGAAGTGAGATAATGATGGCCACGCTGGGAGAGATAGGAGCAAAGTGATGGGGAATTTTATAACTGCTGATCGAGAGACAGACTATTTGTTTCCTCCCTCTATGCAGGATTGGCTTCCTGAAGATCACATGGCACGCTTTGTCGTCGAAGTGGTTGACCAACTCGACCTGTCTGAACTTACTCGGCAGTATGCGGGACGAGGCTCACCGGCCCATCATCCAGGCGTACTGCTCAGTTTGCTGATCTACGGTTACGCCACCGGCGTTTTCTCCAGCCGCAAGATTGAGCGCGCCACCCACGACTCGATTGCATTTCGCTATCTGGCGGCTAATACGCACCCGGATCACGACACGATAGCCACGTTTCGCCGCCGGTTTTTACCCCAGCTTGAAGCTTTGTTTGTTCAGGTCCTGCTGTTGGCGCGTGAGATGAAGCTCATGAAGCTGGGGCGGATCGCTCTGGATGGCACCAAAGTAAAAGCGAACGCCAGCAAACATAAGGCGCTTTCCTACGCGCACGCGAAAAAAATCGAAGCGCAACTCAAAGCAGAAGTTAGCGCTCTCACTGCACAGGCGGAAGCGGCAGATCAAACGCCTGTGGCGGATGGCATGGACGTTCCCGCGGAGATTTCCCGGCGCGAAACACGGCTCAAAGTCTTGGCTGAGGCGAAAAGGAAGATAGAGGCGCGGGCGCAAGAACGTTTTGAACGTGAACAGGCCGAATATCAGGAAAAACAAGCCAAACGGCAGGCTCAGAGGGACACAGGAAAAAAACCCCGGGGTCGGGAGCCTAAGCCACCGCTTCCCGGCCCTCGGGATAAAGACCAGGTAAATTTAACCGATGAAGAATCACGCATTATGCCGGTGTCCGGTGGCGGCTTCGAACAGTGCTACAACGCACAGGCCAGTGTGGACGTCGATACGATGCTTGTTGTCAGTTCACACATGACGCAGGCGACAAATGACAAACAACAGATAGCACCCGCCCTGACCAAGCTATGTTCTCTGCCCGAAGCGTTGGGCACGGTAACTGACCTGCTGGCTGATACAGGGTATTTTAGCGAGGCGAATGTAAAGGCGTGTTTAGGGGACAACATCCAGCCCTCACTGGCCGTGGCACGAGACCATCACAATCTATCTGTGTTTGACCGATTTGCCCCTGACGACCCAACGCCAAAAACGGAAGATCCGGTGGCGCTGATGAAGCATCAACTGAAAACCGAATCAGGGCGAGCCCTGTACGCATTGAGAAAGCAAACAGTGGAACCGGTGTTCGGCATCATCAAACAGGTGATGGGGTTGCGGCAGTTCTCGATGCGAGGTCTGGACAAGGTGACGGGCGAATGGACGTTAGCGACCCTAGCGTGGAATGTGAAGCGCATGAATGTGCTGAGAATGGCACTGTGAGGGTCATTTGCCCTTTAATCGGTACACAAGGGCCGAAAGACGGCCTGCATGAATCCGAACAGGCCATTCTGGAGGTCGTCAACGGCCAAAAAACATGCTGGCGCGCACAATCATTTTAAAAGGTGCCTGTCAGGCGCAAGCCCGACAGGCTGCTAGCAATCACATCGATAGCCACAAACAGGAAAATAAGCAGAAAAATGGCGTTATAAAAATTTGCCCACAATGTACGCCCGCCAGCATCGATATTAACGCGGCTTTTGACACCACCTGGGATGATCGTTAAGCCACCAAAAATGCTGGAGAGTGAATTGGAGATGCCCATGGTGCGCAAGGTAATATTGGCATCTGACTTACGCTGAAAAGGGTCAATTTTATCTACCGCCTTGATAGTTGCCAGTGATTCAACGCCATCAATCAGCGTCAGCGTAATTACCACCAGTAATACACTCCACCACAACTCAGGGCGGTTCAATACCTCGTCAAAAGCGGGGAATGTAATCCCACCTTCCAGTAGATTTTCCGGCATAGTAATCAAAAATCGACCATCAAGATTGAAAAGATAACCCAAGCCGATACCAAGACAGGCAACAAATAACGGCGGTGGGATTTTACGCATCCAGTCGTGACGCGAGGCATTCAGATAAAACATCAAGAATAGGCTCAGAGCACCAATAAAGAAGATACTCCACTCCAGCTGAGGAAGCGCCAAAGGTAGTTTACTGATTGTCTCCAACATGCTTTGTGATGCGGGCGAAACGGCGCCCATCAAAGAGGGTATCTGTTTGATAATAATCATCAGACCAATGGCTGCGAGCATCGCCTCAACCACGGTAACAGGAAGGAAAATTGCGTAGCGGCCTGTCTTAAAAAAGCCAATATAATTTGCAACAGACCGGTCAGGCAGATAGCCACCAACAACAGCGGATAACCCACCGCCAGATCACCACCACCCAGCAGCAGCATACCGGCTAATAGCGCGGGAGCCAGCCCGGCCGCAGGACCGCTAATGGTGACATAAGCGCCCCCTAAAAAAGGAAAAATAAAGCCGGCGATAATAGCGGAGATAAGACCGGTGACCGGGGGGGCACCCGAAGCGATAGCGATACCCAGCGAGAGAGGCAGTGAGACCAGCGCAACTTGTAGACCTGCCAGCAGGTCGTAACGCCAATGCTTGAGGCCTTTTAGTCCATTCTGTGGTGCTTTATTCATATGCACGTACGCCCTACAGATTTTTATAGAGAGGTAGAACAGTCAACCACAGTGGCCTAAAGCAACCTTGATCTAGGTCAAATTAGTGATGGTGAACTTGCGCGTGGGCTACAACACCGGAGAGACGTTGTACAGCAGCCACTGCAGCGTGGGCCGCCGCATCAATATCAGCCTCTTTTCCCGCAAGAGTAAGTCGACCAAAAGCGCCCACTGCGCGACAATCAACCAGTGTAATATTTGCAGCTTTCTCTGCCTCATTAGCTGCATAAACAATATACCCAGCCGGTTCGGTTTCTAAAATAAACAAACTTTGACCCGGCAAAATCATCGACCCTTTACGATCTTGACGATTAATCAGAACCGCGTGATCAGGTGTAATCGAACGTACTACCTCACTCCAGGCAACACGACATTTTTGACGTTGATCTTCGGTGGTTTTAAGCAGGTTTAAAACCGCACTGCCCGCCTCGATAACATCACTCTGGTCACGATGGTGAAAAATCATCGAACCGAAAGCACGCTCAACAACCTGCTGGCCTAAATGGACACGGGTAGATTTAAGCGCCACATCGGTGAGTCTATGCACGGCCATACCGGGCGCAACCTCAAGCCACAGACAGGCATCACCGGGTACTGGCAAGAAGCCTTGGGAAACAGTGCCAAGATAGACGGCTAGCTGAGGCTGTAGCGAATCAATAAATATGTAGGTTCGTAACTTGATCATATTGCGCTTCTATCGCCTCGAAATTTAAAATATTATTTCTGCTTAGCTCTATTATTTAGAATCGCCATGCTCTTGTGGCGAGCAGAAAACTGCGCATACAAGCTCCGCATGCGCTCGCTGATAACGGGTTCACTCGCTCTGGCAAAGTCGAGAAAAGTCTTTGCCATGGGAGAGAGCTCTTTATCTTTCGGGTGTGCAAGATACCACTTCCTCTCGATGGGAAAACCCTCAACATCGAGCACCCCTAATGGGCCATCTGCCCCATCCAGCACCAGTGTGTGTAGGGAGAGAATAGCCACCCCTAAACCGCCAATGACTGCATGTTTAATCGCTTCATTACTGCCCAAGTCCATGCGAATATTGGGTGCAAGCCCATGCTCAGAAAACCGTTTCATAGTGGTATCACGGATACCTGAGCCAACTTCACGAGAGATAAAAGGCTCTTCAGACAAGCGCTCAATGGAGATATTAGACGCCTGAAAGAGGGGGTGTTCCTTTCCCGCAATCACGACCATCGGGTTAGGTGCAAATGGATAAGCCGCAAGATTAAACTCTTTATCCGGTGGTTGCCCCAAAATATAGAGATCATCCTCATTATTTTGAATGCGTTCAATGATACGGTTGCGGTTGGTCACTTTTAGCGAGATATCCACACCAGGGTACTCACGCCAGAAATCTCCCAGTATCTCTGGGGCAAAATACTTGGCAGTAGTGATAACCCCTAAGCGCAAGCGACCATGCTGTAGCCCCTTGAGTGCCGCGATCCGCGTATCAAGATCAGATAAGGAATCAAATATCTTCCGTACCGCACGATACAGCTCTTCCCCCGCCTCCGTTGGCTTGATTTGGCGAGAAGATTGATCCAGTAATGGCAACCCCATCACATCGGTCATTTTTTTAAGCTGAGTCGAAACGGTCGGCTGTGTCAAAAACAGCTCTTCAGCCGCTCGGGTAAAACTGCCCAAGCGTGCGACCGCTTCAAAAATTTGCATCTGCCTGAAAGTTGTATGGCGAATCAGGTAATCTGGCAACCCATTTTTAGATCTGGAACCACTCTGTTCAGTCATCTTCTGTTCCCGGCCAGCTACTTTATCTCCTGATACTACTTTAATTTTGCGCAAATTTTTCAGGTGTCATGACCTGAACATCAGAGACAAAAACCGTAAGGTGGTAACCTTTTCGCAGCTTACGCTCAACGCTCTCGAGCAGGACTTGCAGCTGACTCTCAGTGACAATTACTTTTACCAGAATATTGCCATCGAAGCCGGACATTGCTGACTCCATTCCTGAGGAGCCTTCCCCAGTTGCTTGCAGAACGGTAAAGCCGGAAATGCCATATTTCTTGAACATGCACTCCAAGCGCTCCTGCATCGAGTCATTGGTGATGATGCTCAACAGTTTTTCAGGGTACAACGTTATCATTAGATCGCCTCTTGTTATTCTCTTGAGTAAAGCAGCCTCAACCGGCTGCTGCCATCGCCTGTACCAAGCTGTGATAAATTGGTATACCCACTATCACATTAAAGGGGAAGGTTATTCCCAGTGAGAGGGTGAGATAAAATGATGGGTTAGCCTCTGGTATTGCCAACCGCATAGCGGGTGGCACCGCAATATAAGATGCACTGGCACCCAGTACCGCGACCAACGTTGCGCCACCCACACTGAAATCGAGAATGGCGTGGCCAACATAGGCACCTATGACACCACCAAAAAGTGGCATGACAACCCCAAACAAAGCCAACAACCACCCGACCTGACGAAAGTCGCCAATACGACGTGCTGCGACCATTCCCATATCAAACAAGAACAAGCAGAGTACACCCATGAAGATCTCATCGATGAAAGGGAAAAGCTGCTGCATGCCACTTGGAGTAGAGATCGCACCAATGACCATGGAGCCTATCAGCACCACGACACTGCCATTGGTGAAGGCCTCACGGAGTAAATCGCTAAACTTTCCACCCGGACTGTCAGTGGCCACAGTAGTAGTTGTAAGATCAGCACCTCCACCTGAGGTGGGCGCTTTTTCACGAGCAGCGATGCTATGGCGCGCTTTGGCGGCAAGAATCAAACCCACAACAATCGCAGGCGACTCCATTACCGCCAGCATGATTAAAGGGTAGGTCTCGTAGGTTACGCCGACATTATCAAGATAGGCGATAGCGGTAAGGAAGGTGCCTGCACTCACTGAGCCGTAATGAGCTGAGATGGCAGCGGCATCCAGTGGATTAACTTTACGTGTCATCACCAGTGCCAGATAGCCAATTATTGGCAAGGTAAAGCCCAAAATAAGCGCCCACATAATGGAGTTCATCGCTATCACTAAATCGGCCTTGGCCAATTCGTAACCACCGTGTAGACCTATCGCCATCAACAGGTAAATAGAGAGAACCTTTGCTAGATCAGGGGGGAATTTAAGATCTGACTTGATTAGTCTAGCGATGACACCAAGCGCAAAAAACAGTACTGCGGGTAACAGTAAATTGCTCAGATTCGACATTTTTTAGCTCCTTACACTCACCGTTAGGTGGTGCCAAAACAACCTACATTGTCTCAGGACAGTTATGGTTTCGTTATAAATAAAACCAGACATATGAATGATCAGCGCAACGACACATTAGCTATTTTAATCAGGCCAAACTCGGCTAGAAATAGACATTGAATCTGGGCTTTCTGAACTCTGCACCTTAGAGCGAGCAACAGTTCTTGTGGCAGACGACTTTTTGGCCGCTGCGGGGGTCGGCTTTTTTGCCTGGGGTTTCTTGGGCGCAACCGTAGCTGTTGATGGTTTCGACTTAGCACGGGTAGTTGGAGTTGCCTTTTTAGGCTGCGGCTTGGCAACTGTGGGGGATTTTGTAGCCACCGGTTTTGCGGCTACTGTGGTACTTTTTGAGCCACCCTCTTTTTTTTCATTAACAGTCATTTTGTTATCCTTTTGCCATTAATCACTTGGTTTCGTCGACAGTCTGCTCAGTGGAGACTAACTCGTCCATCAAATCGGCATAGCCTTTCAACTCATCACTGATAATGCCTGAGTCATCCTGCGGACTGAGTGTTATTGAGACATGAGTCCGGCCAAAGCTCATATCAGGATAGTATCCTTGCTTTTCCGCTAACTCCGCAGCACGATCAAGAAAGTCACGAGTCTCATCATAATCAGAAAACTCAACACGGCATTCAAGGCGTACTGGGTTTTTTCGCAAACTCCAATTCAAGCCCATGGTGTCTCTCCTCGATCAACTCACTAATCTATATGCTAAATGGATTTCTCTTCCATGATGCTCTGCCACCAGCTATTAAGCTCAGTAGCATGTTGCTGCTCATCTTTGAGCAACGCTGCAAAAAAAATTCGGTTTTCATGATCCTGGCGTTGGCTGCAATAGAGCACGGCCTGTTCATAAAAATTGATAATCTCACCCTCCAGGTCACCGATATGTTTAATCAGCTCTGGTAGCGCACCGTTAAGGCGCGGGCGTTTTAGACAACTGGTGTTGGGCGAAACCCCCAAAGCCAGCATTCGACCAATCAGGCGCTCTACATGCTCCATTTCAGTCATTGCTTCATGTCGGAACTTCTTCCCGGCCTGAGGCATACCACGTAGCTCTAATAGCTTTGCCAGCGACATATACTGCTGTACCGCAGACAACTCAAAGCTTAGTCCGCGTCCCAGATATCCGAGAACGACTGGATCCTGTGTCATAATGTTAGACACCTCTCTATAAGCGATTTTGAGTCGGGTGTGACTGGAGTAAAAAAGAGGGAGAACTTCCAGTCATACCCTGACTCATCGTCGTATTGCCTTTTTACTTGTTGCTACCAAGTACCGGCTCAACTTCTTTGTGCGGACGTGCAATGATGTGTGCTGCCACAAGGCCATCACCAACACGCTCACAGGCATCAGCGCCTGCACGAACAGCCGCATTAACAGCACCTGTTTCGCCACGAACCAAGATAGTCACATAACCGCCACCAACAAACTCACGTCCGATCAGACGTACTTCTGCCGCTTTAGTCATTGCGTCCGCTGCTTCGATAGCAGGAACTAAACCACGGGTCTCAATCATGCCCAGTGCAATACCATATGTTTCATTTGCCATGGTGATACTCCTTCATTAATCAAAAAATTTAAAGTTACAGGGTTTAGCTAGCGTTCATGCTCATGCTCAGTACAGGCTCAACTTCTTTGTGTGGACGCGCAATGATGTGAGCAGCAACTAGGCCATCGCCTACACGCTCACAGGCATCAGCACCCGCACGGACAGCAGCATTAACAGCGCCAGTCTCACCACGAACCAGAATAGTCACGTAACCACCGCCAACGAACTCACGTCCGATCAGGCGTACTTCAGCAGCCTTAGTCATTGCGTCTGCTGCTTCAATAGCAGGAACCAAACCACGTGTTTCAATCATGCCCAGTGCAATACCATAATTGTTTTCGCTCATTGCTCTATCTCCGTCTTGGTAAATCGTTACTTGTTAATTTAAAATTCTCGCGCCCTAACTTAGAGCGCCACCTTCGGCAGACGGCTCCGTCTGTCCTGTTTCTTCATCCCAAAAATCGATAATCCCACCAATCGTCAGATCAGTCATCAGTGTCGGGTCACCACATGCATAACGTGCGGCAGAACCACTCACTACAAACACCCAGTTACCATCCCGGCAACCGCAGGTATCTACTGCAACCTGTAACTTGCCACTGCTGCTTCGCAACACCCGCAAGCTATTTTGATAAAGCCCCGGGTGACGTAAAGTACAAACCAGTGAGCCCGTCACTTGCAAAATTTCCATCAGTCCTCGGCCTCACCCCAATAATCGATAATACCAACAATAGTCAGATCACTCGGATACTCTTTACTTCCAGCCGCTTCACGAGCAGCAGAACTGCCTACACAGATCACCCAATCACCCGGATTACAACCCACCGCATCCACAGCGACCATACGGGTGCTTCCATCCAACACAACTTGCAGATGCTTGTGTTCCATGCCAGGGATGCGATTTGTCGCCACCAGGGGTTTTTCAACCTTACAAATTTTCACTAGTGAGCTACCTGTTCATTTAGTTTTAGAGAGCTACCAACCGTCTCTGCTTTAGCATCGTTACTGCAATCCCGCACCATCAACAACGTATGCAGCAGACCACGTTCAACGTATTCACTAAAACGACTGCGTAGTGCTGTATCCAGCTGGTGGCAACGCGCCTCAGCCCGCGCTTTCGCGCCGGGCACATGGCTGTGATAGTCATAGCGAATCACCACAGGAATCGGCAAACCCCGATTGGCATTCAACCCGGTGAAGATTTTGATACCCACATCCATATCCTTAGCCCCTTCTTCTACCGTTTGCAGGTAAGCGAAGTAAGTCAGGTTACGCAGCTGTACCTCTTCAAAACCGATTCCCATACCGATGAAACACTCTTGATGCCCAATATCCTGGTAACAACCATTGTGGTACTGGCGTACATAATCAATTTGCGACAAATTGCCACAGAGTAGATGTGCTGCCAACTGCACCATGCCATCGCTGGGCAACGAGCTACACTGTTTTTTCAGGTACTCGCCAACCACCGCCTCAGCACTGCTCGCCGAAGAATTTTTTGTTGCCTGATGCAGCTCAGCCGCATCAATATAACCCGAAGCATCTATTTCACCATCGGCATCGGGTAGATGCAGGCGAATCACGTCATTGTCCGTATCCAGACCAATCAACAGCAAATCAATTGATGCCCCACAGCAAAAACTATTTTCAACACCTTGGCGGAAATCCTTTAGGCGCTCCAACGCGGCATCTGCCGCTCGCTGAGTATCACTACCATGTGCTGCACACCCTTCACAATCGGGTTGACTTGAACTGTGGTGATAGACGGCAACTTTTAGATAGCGTGTCGGTGCGTCAGCCTGATTCGGATACCCTTCACGGTAGCGACGCATCTCCGTCTCGCTCCACTTTTGCAAGCTATCATCAACATCAAACATGGCACCCGCATATGATTTACGGCGAACTGCTTTATATGGCAAGCGCAACACATAGCGAATAACGTGGGCCAAACGACCATCAGCACAGGGTGAAACATCTAGAGTGTGAAAACCACACTGTTCTAAAAATGCCTGAAACTCTGCATCGTCACCATCGGCCAACGGCTTGCTATCAAAAAAATCATCTGACATGCCACGGAAGGTCTCAAAGACGCACCATGTGTAGAGCTGGCCAATATCCAGTGGTTTAATCCAGCTATCAACCAGCAGTGTTACCGGCAATTCAAATCCAAGCTCACTACTCGCAAGCTGTTGAGCACGCACTTCAAAATCAGCCTCGTGCTGCATCGCAGAAAGACGCTGCAAAAAAGGTTCAATACCTGAAAAAGCCTGCTTCACCTGCTGTTCATATGCAAACAGACGGCTATTTTCAGCACTGCGGGTAAACGGGTGCGGTGCATTACTCGACAAACCGCCACTGGCTGCCGCGTGGCCCAAGGGCCGCGCATTCCGTTGCATCGGCTGTTGCCGTTGCATTGGACGCCTGCTATTTGTCTTTTTGTTGAACATTCTCAACCCGCCTACCCAAAATTCTTGTTAAACATCATTTTATTTAAGAGTTGAGGGGTAAGGTACAAACCGCACCTCACCACTCGACACTATAGATCGCTTTACGATTACCCTCGGGCTCCGCCTGATAGCGTTACCAAGGCACCACTTTCTGTGCTGCCGCTTCCGCCGGTAACATTGATATCATTACGATCAACATCTTCATTACGCTTAGGCTCTGAAGAAGGCATCGCACTAACAGGGCCTCGTCGTGTAGGGTTGCGCTTAGCCGCAGACCTACCCTCCGTCCCTGTCACTTGATCACCTCGGTTCCAATCATTGCCGGTTATTTTCAAACCTGCATCAAGACCTTCACCCGTCACTTTTGAGACGACATCTGCCACCGGTGCAACCTTCGCACTGGCAGCCACTGTCTCATTGCGACTCTTTTGACTACCGAAACGAAACTGTTCCGTTCCAGTAACTTTGCCCTCACCAAGAGAGAAAGTACCACTCACGCGGCCTTGCTCATAACGCATACCGGTAACTGTCTCCGGCTTCGCTGTTGGTCGACTCTCCTGAACAGGCTGACTCGCCTGAGCGGGAGCAACCACACTGAACGCACCCCAAGGGGCATCAGATAATGGCTGCGGAAAGTCTGGTTCATTTACTGCCGCCGGTGACACGCCACAAGCTGCAACTTGCTGCTCAGCACCAAGGTATGCCGTACCACTCACTTCGCTACAGACCCCTTTGCCAGCACCCGTCAAACTAGTGATACCAGGCTGAACACCGGTAATATCACGCCCGGCATTAGCCGCCGCAGGAGGCACAGTGCGCAGCTCAACTTGCTTGACAGCACCCGTATCACAGTACTTTTGATAATGCTCAGTACCGGTATAGGGTGTACCGGTAACAACTTCGCATGAACCTGCTTCGTTGCCACTAACCCGCTCTGATCTTGCCGGCTTAGAGCCCGATACAATCTGACCACGTGTAGTCTGTGAAAAACTCACTTTTGCACTGCCTGGCTCAGGCTTACTGCTGCAAAAGTTGTCATACTGCTCACGACCCACATACTCAATACCGGTCACCGCATTACAACTACCACGGTCATTACCTGTCACCTTTTCACTAAGACCCACCTTGCCACTCGCGGTAATCATACCACCACTCAAATTCTCACTGGCTTCGACTTTACGCGGCACATTGGGCGCCTCGTCTTGACAAAACTCAGTAAAAACCTCACTTGAGAAGTAATCTGTACCGGTAACTGAACGACAAAGCCCCGTCTCATCACCCGTGGTTTTTTCGCTGTGCGATACAACAGTACCACTCACGTCTTTCCCAGGGCGTTCTGGACGACGGCGACCTGTTGAGCGCACCGCACTTTGACTACCACCATTTGCGCTTCGCTGAGTACGCACTGTACGCGCCAACTCACGACCGGTGATATCTGGGTTTTGTTTGCGCACCATCTGCGCTGAACTAACACCTTTACGAAAGCTATCCACACCTGTTTTACCATGTGCGGCCATCGCATCGCGGCGCATCTTTGAATTGATACGACCTGCGCTACTCGGCGTTACCACCTTGACATCATGGCGACTACGGCGTGGTGTTGCCGATGCTTTTGCTGTCGATACCGCTGACGCCGTATTAATCGCAACACTGGCATCACCACAATCGCCTTTACCTTTGCAGCCACAACCGCAATCTTGAGCTTGAGCACTATTACGAGCAGTGCGCGCAACATCCAAAACACGCTGACGATCACTACTGGCAACGCCACTTTTACCACGAGAAGACATCGCGTGACGGCGTGCGCGTGATGCCTCACGACCGGCACTCGCTGTCTTCACTTTGGCACGAGGTGCGTTACTAATAGCTGGCTTGGCTGTCACAGTGACCGAAGGCTGGCTATCAGCACTTACACTTCTCTTTGGGCGAACCCGTGGAGCAGTGCTCGAGCTGGCCTTAGCCGGCAGTGTCGCTGTGCCGTTAAGTTGCGCATCGCGACGGGCTTTGGCGGCATTACGTCCTGATAAATCTTTAATGGCCATTACTATTACCCCATCTTTTACTGACAAACCCTGATTGGCAGCAACTAACTAACACGTTAGCACTACTGCCAATCCATCAACCACGCCTTACCACGTCTTACCACGGTATACGACAAAGCAGACACCCTGACTTTGGGTGTAGCTGTCATAACCGATCAGACGTACATGGTGATCAGGGTATGTACGATGACAAGATTCAAGCTCGGCAACTACCGCATTCAAATCTTTTTCACCGAAGAACGGTAGTTTCCACATGGTCCAGTAGTAGCTAGTCGCTTTTGATGGATCCTCGTGCTCAATCGCAGGGGTCAAACCTTCAGCGATCATATAAGCAATCTGGTCATGAACTTCCTGCTGCGTCAGCGGTGGCAGGAAAGAAAAAGTTTCCAGAGTCTGGGTAGTACGATAATCACCCATAGTGTTATTTGAAATCATTACTTTCTCCTAATCTTTGATGACGTGACAAACTCAGTTAAGGTCCAGCTTGTCCATAGTTTCGAACTCAAACTTGATCTCTTTCCAAGTCTCCATCGCAACTGCAAGCTCTGGGCTGTTACGAGCTGCGCCCTCCATGATGTCTCTTGACTCTTTCTCCAACTCGCGACCTTCGTTACGCGCTTTAACACACGCTTCCAAAGCAACACGGTTAGCGGCCGCGCCTGCAGCGTTACCCCATGGGTGACCCTGAGTACCACCACCAAACTGAAGGATAGAGTCATCACCAAAGATGTTAAGCAGTGCAGGCATGTGCCATACATGGATACCACCAGAAGCTACTGCGAATACGCCTGGCATTGAGCCCCAGTCCTGGTCGAAGAAAATACCACGACGACGATCTTCAGGAACAAATGACTCACGCAACAGATCAACATAACCAAGCGTCGAAGCACGATCACCTTCCAACTTACCAACAACCGTACCGGTATGCAGATGATCACCACCTGACAGACGCAGACATTTAGCCAAAACGCGGAAGTGGATACCGTGCTTAGGATTACGATCGATTACCGCATGCATTGCACGATGAATGTGCAGCAGAATACCGTGCTTGCGACACCATGCAGCCAAACCACCATTAGCAGTGAAACCACCGGTCAGGAAGTCATGCATGATAACGGGTTGACCTAGATCTTTAGCGAAATCAGCACGCTCATACATCTCTTCAGGTGTATTAGCGGTAACATTCAGATAATGACCCTTAACTTCACCGGTCTCTGCCTGTGCTTTCTCTACTGCCATCGCAACGAATTCGAAACGATTCTGCCAGCGCATGAATGGCTGAGAGTTAACGTTCTCATCATCTTTAGTCAGATCAAGACCACCACGCAGGCACTCATAAACAGCACGACCGTAGTTTTTAGCAGAAAGACCCAGCTTAGGTTTGATAGTACAACCCAGCATTGGACGGCCGTATTTATTCAACTTGTCACGCTCCACCTGGATGCCGCTTGGTGGGCCAAGGCAAGTCTTAACAAATGCGATTGGGAAACGAATATCTTCCAGACGCAGAAACTTAATCGCTTTAAAGCCGAATACGTTACCTACTAATGAAGTCAATACGTTTACAACTGAACCCTCTTCGAACAGATCGAGAGGATATGCGATGAACGCGTAGAAAGCCTCTTTGTCACCAGGAACATCTTCAATGCGATACGCACGACCTTTATAGAACTCCATGTCAGTCAACAGCTCTGACCATACAGTACTCCAGGTACCTGTTGACGACTCAGCCGCAACAGCAGCAGCAGCCTCTTCATTAGGAACACCGTCTTGGGGTGTAACTTTGAAGCATGCCAAAAGATCAGTATCAAGCGGAACATAATCCGCAGCCCAGTACACATCGCGGTACTCTTTTACACCGGCATCATATTTCTTTGCCATAGTCAGCTCACTCCTGCTGTGGTTGATTGAATTCGTCGAAGCCAAGAGTATATACGATTCAACCCTAATGCCAATCGATAGTTTCAATACTTTTCATCTACGATCACCAATGGATAGAAAACAGAGGATCCCTTCACTATTTTGCAAACCTTTTTACTTCTTACCTAAATCCTGCAAGTAAGAATACCGCAAATCACCCCCCCAAAAAGTGATCACTTATTGGCCTGAGGGTGGTGGATTATCACCCACCCTCAAGCTAAAGAAGCAGAATAACGCCCTCGTTGTTCTT
>JAKIVC010000023.1 GCA_021647245.1 Gammaproteobacteria bacterium | reverse complement strand
AATTCTGGCGTTCTTCTTCTGATAACCGAATGATGTATTTCTTTTTCATGAGCACCCTCAACAAGATATTGACCAACCATGAGAAGGAATTTTAACACTAGGCAATATCACATTGAAAGAGTACTAGTACATCAACCATCTTATGTTACCGGGTCAGTTGATGTACTAATTACTATCCAGCAGCGCATCCATTGAGAAGCCCTCGCGAGACATAATCTGGCGCAGTCGCTTCAGCGCCTCCAACTGAATTTGGCGCACTCGCTCACGGGTAACACCCAGCTCAACACCCACCTCTTCAAGGGTAAACACATCGTAGCCATTAAGGCCAAAGCGGCGTGACAACACCTCGCGCTGTTTCTCACTCAACAAACCTAACCAGTGCTCGATACTGTTACGCACATCTTCATGTTGCAGGCTTACATCCGGCTCATTGCCGTGATCGTCTGCAATGCCATCAATAATAGAACGGTCAGTATCACGCCCCATCGGCACATCCACTGAAGTTACCCGCTCATTCAGGCTGATCATACGCTGAATCTCTTCTACCGGCTTATCGAGCATCTCGGCAATCTCTTCAGCGCTGGGTTCGTGATCGAGTGTTTGCGACAGGTGGCGCCCGGCACGCAGATAAACATTGATCTCTTTCACGACATGAATCGGCAGGCGAATGGTACGGGTCTGATTCATAATTGCCCGCTCAATGGTCTGGCGAATCCACCATGTGGCGTAGGTTGAAAAGCGAAACCCCCGCTCTGGGTCAAACTTCTCAACTGCTTTGATCAGCCCCAGGTTTCCCTCCTCAATCAAATCAAGCAGAGCCAAGCCCCGGTTCAAATAGCGCCGTGCGATCTTGACCACCAAGCGAAGATTACTCTCAATCATCCGTTTGCGGCAGTTTTGATCACCTCGCTGTGCCCAGCGTGAAAAATGAACCTCCTCCTGAGCCGTCAACAGTGGGGAGAAACCAATTTCATTTAAATAGAGGCGTGTGGCATCCATGTCACCATCCGATACCTCTCCTTTTTCAAAAGTGACCTCACCCGTAGTTGTACTATCAATAACCTCTGACTTTTTATCCAGATTTTTGTTATTGTTATTTTTTTTATCCCGACCTGACACCATACTCTCTACACCTGCTATCTATTTTTTCTCGGCAAAAATTTCATAGGATCAACCGGTTTCCCTTCACGCCTTATCTCAAAATGCAACATCACCTGGCGAGCACCACCGCTCCGCCCCATAGAGGCAATTAACTCACCCCGCTTCACCTGCTGCCCCTCTTTGACCCGGTTTTCATCATTATGTGCGTAAGCACTCAGGTATTGAGTGGAGTGATTGATAATAATCAAGTTACCCATCCCCACCATCCCGGTACCACTATACACAACCTTACCTGAGGCCGCCGCAAACACGGGCTGCCCCCGCTTGCCCGTGATATTGATCCCCTTATTCAGTGCTGAATAGGAAAAATAGTGCAACACCTTGCCCTGCGTGGGCCACTGCCATGTGATATCCCTGTTATCGGCGGAAGATTTAGAAGAAACTTGAGGGGTTAACGCCCGCGCCGTCACGGACTCTTTAACCGCTGGCAACGGCTTTGAGGCGGCAGCCTTTAGCGATGGCTGAAACACCACAATATCCCCAGGAATTACTCGCAAACGCTGCCCTACGTTCACACCATAAGGTGGCGGAATACCATTCCATTTCGCCAGCTCACGGTAATCGTGCCCATACAACCAGCCCACCGAATAGAGTGTTTCACCCGGCTCTACCACATGGTAGACGTGGCCGCCACAGCCCGACAGCACCAGCAGCAAAGCAGCCATTACAAGCCACTTTTTCATCAAGCGATAAAGAGGCACCACTCAGCCTACCGACCGAATATCAGGTAGGCAACCACCAACAGCGCAACCAACCCCCAGCCAATGCGATCAATATTTTTTCTTATTGCCGACTCCATTCGCTCACCACCCCACACAATCAAACCTGCCACCAGAAAAAAACGCGCTCCCCGCCCCACCAATGAAGCGAGAATAAAGGGCAAAAGCGGCATCGCAATCACACCGGCACTGATCGTAAAAACCTTGTAAGGAATCGGTGAAAATCCCGCAATCAGAACAGCCCAGATACCGTATTCATCAAACCACTGCTGTGCTAGCAGATAGCCGTCCCAGTAGCGTTGATTGCCCTGCAACCACGCCTCAATCATCTCAAAAGAGAACATTCCAATCACATAGCCCAGCACACCACCGGCTACCGAAGCCACCGTGGTAATCAGTGCAAACCACCACGCCCGCTGGCGACGTGCCAGCGCCATCGGTGCCAGCATCACATCCGGTGGAATCGGAAAAAAAGAGGACTCGGCAAAACTCAGCCCCGCCAGCCCCCAGCTGGCATGACGATGCTCTGCCCACTTCATCGCCATACTATACAATCTTGAAAACACTTAACTAACCCCGCCTACTAATGGAACAAAACTCACATAATCCAGCACCTGTTGCTGAAATCCCTCTTCAGTGTGCGTAATCAGCAGCAGATCTTGCCGCCCCGGTGGCCCCACCGGAATCACCAGACGACCACCCACTGCCAGCTGCTTTTTAAGTGATTCTGGCACCTGTTCCGGCGCAGCCGCCACCAAAATACCATCGAACGGCGCTCGACTCTCCAGCCCCCATGCACCATCACTGTGGCTCACCCGCACATTACGAATGGCCAATTTACGCAGATGGCGCTGTGCCATCTCCACCAACGGCTGAATACGTTCCACGCTGTAAACCTGTTCGACCAGTTGGGAGAGCACCGCCGCCTGATAGCCGCAACCGGTTCCCACCTCCAGTACCCTCTTCATCTCACTGCCCTGCAACAGCAGCTCGGTCATTCGCGCCACGACATAGGGCTGGGAGATCGTTTGACCATAACCGATGGGAAGCGCGGTATCTTCATAAGCACGGCTGGCCAGTGCTTCATCAACAAAAATATGGCGCGGCATCTGACGAATCACCTCCAACACCCGATGATCCTTAACGCCACCCTCCATAATGCGCCGAACTAAGCGGTCGCGGGTACGTTGCGAGGTCATGCCGATACCCTGATGTGAGTGATTCATGACCACGCCAAACTTCCCACCCGCGAGCGCAGCTCATCCAGTACACCGTGCTGAGTAAGATCCACATGCAGCGGCGTTAATGACACATAGCCGTTTTTCAACGCATCAAAATCGGTTCCCGGCCCAGCATCCTGTTCAGGCCCGGCAGGGCCAACCCAGTAGATAGCACGGCCACGAGGATCCTCCGACTTAACCACCGGTTCGGCACGGTGGCGCTGGCCTAAACGTGTCACCTTAACCCCTGCCAGTTGATCCATGGGCAGGTCTGGCACATTAATATTTAAAATGGTATTGGCGGGCAAATCGGTCAATTCGAGCTGTTTCAACAGTTTCACCACCACTTGACAAGCAGTCGAAAAGTGCTGGTATGGGTACTTCCCCACCAGCGAGACCGCTATGGCAGGCAAGCCTAGAAAACGCCCCTCCATCGCCGCCGCAACGGTGCCGGAATAGAGTGTATCATCCCCCATATTGGCACCGGCATTGACACCCGAGAGCACAATATCCGGCTCATAATCAAGCAACCCGGTAACCGCTAAATGAACACAATCAGTGGGGGTGCCATCAACACAAAAGCAGTTACTATCCACCTCTGTCACCCGCAACGGCCGGTCCAGTGTCAACGAATTACTCGCACCACTCCGATCGCGGTCAGGTGCCACCACGCACACCTGTGCGATTTCAGCCAATGATTGCGCCAGCGCTCTAATCCCCGGGGCAAGGTACCCGTCATCATTACTCAATAATATTTTCACGTAAAAAATCTTGTGTAGTTATCCAATAATTCAATAGATTACAATGAATCACACACTCAAAGTACCTCTTTATCCCCTCTATTTTACGAACCCGGGTAAAACAGGGAATATTTCCCGTGGAACAACCCTAGTACATCAACCCTCTTATATTGCCTAGGAGGCTGTCGGGCTTAGGTGATCGTAGCGAGGGAAAGCCATTTTGAGTCCATTTTTTTGATCGTTTGAGGCGAATATTGAGCATATTCAACGAAAATGATCGAAGAAATGGGCCTGAATGGCTTTTCCGCAGTAGATTCACCCTAAGTCCGACAGCCTCCTAGTCAGCGATTCTGTGGCATTTCGCATCAAGGCATAGCTCGCGGGTAATGGTTATTTCCTTGACAAGCGCTATAACGCCGAGGCGGAGTGCCACAGAAACGCCCGCAAGGTGGGTCTGTCAGTACCCATGGCGGCGTTGCGTTTCTTGTAAAGGGAATAACCATTCCCTGCGAAGCGCGCCTTATCATGGGTACTGACAGATCAACTGACCAGGCAATATAAGAGGGTTGATGTACTAGTCACGACTCAACATGGTGAGCTGTTGTACCGTTGGCCCGAGCATGACAACCAGCCCCTCTTGGCGGTCACCGCCACCGGTGCTGTAGTCAAAAGCATATTCACGGCGCAGCTGAATTCGCCCGCGGAGATTGCGTCGCGGCCAAATTTTTTTCAATACCACCGCTTGATCCAGATAGTTCCAGCCCTCTTTTTCACACGCTTTTTTGCAATATTTCACGGCAGCTTCATGAGCACGCATGGAGTCGAGCCAAAACCAAACAGCCAGCCCAACCAGCACCATAAAGATCAAAAACTCTTTGTCCATCAATATCTCAGCGCCTCTGTCAATCCACTGGCTCGTGCAGTCGGGCGATTAATGGCCCGTTCAAATATTGAGGGGTGCGACCAGATCTCCACCCTTTTTTTAGCACGGGTAATGCCGGTATAGAGTAGCTCTCGGGTGATAACCGGCAGCGCTTCATCGGGCAGTAGCAAAATGATCTGCTCAAATTCGGAGCCCTGGCTCTTATGTACCGTCATCACATACGTTGTTTCATGCTGCGGCAGACGGTTGGGTAAAATTTTACGCAGTGAACCATCAGCCATCATGAAGAAGGCACGCAACCTGCCTCCATTGTCACTGTCTGGCCAAATCAAGCCAATATCTCCATTATAGAGCTTTAGCGCAGCATCATTGCGGGTAATCATTACCGGTCGACCGGCATAAAAGCGCTGACGATTATCGATTAAACGCTGCTGGTTAAGCGCCTTTTCCAGCCGTTGATTGAGTTGCTGAACCCCAAACACCCCTTCACGCAGAGCACACAGAATACGGAAGCGGTTAAAAGCCTGAAGTGCATCCGCAGGATTATCGCAATGAAGGTAGTGACGGTAATACGCAACCCCCTGCTGAGCAAGCCGGTGTGGCAGCTGCTCGGCTGTGACACTCTCCAACTTGATATTATCGTTAAACAGGTCATCAAAGCTGGCAAGTGCTTTTTTTGCTTTTCCGGCGTTTACCGCCATCGCTAACATTCCGATACCACCTGCACCATCAAAGCGATAACTTTTTCGTAACCAGACAATGGCGTCATTCAAGGGTGAGTCAAGCTCTTTAAGCGCTACAAGATGGTTTCCGGTCAGCGCCTGCAACTGCTCACATATTGCGACAGAGTAGCCGTCACGCAGCCCAGCCGCGCAAATATCACCCAACACGCTACCCGCCTCTACCGAGGCCAGTTGATCTTTATCACCCAACAGAATCAACCGGCAGTGCAGGGGAAGTGCATCCAATAAGCGCGACATCATGGGTAGATCGATCATTGACGCTTCATCGATCACCAGCACATCCAGGTGCAGTGGATTGTCACGGTTATGGCGAAAGCTCACCTTGCCCGGTATGACACCCAGCAGGCGGTGCAAGGTAGTCGCCTCGTCGGTGATCGCCTCACGCACGGTATCTGAACAGAGTAGTTGGCTCTTCTTTTCCCGGATAGACTCACTGAGTCGAGCGGCGGCCTTTCCTGTGGGTGCGGCCAGTGCAATACGTGGCGGGGTTGCCTCTTGCTGCTCAACCAGGAGTGCCAGCAGTTTAACCACGGTGGTGGTTTTGCCGGTACCAGGCCCTCCTGTGATCACTGAAAACGGTTTAAGCACCGCAATGGCCGCCGCGATTTTCTGCCAATCAATCGACGCTGGGCTATCCGGAAAAAGTCGTTGCAAGCCTGCCTTAAGAAGTGACAAGTTTGCCTCAACCACTTGAGAGGCATGTTGGTTTAACGCAGCCGCAGTAGCGGCTTCGAAGTGCCAATATTTTGCGAGGTAGAGCCGGTCTGCGGCATCAAGCACCATCAACCCATGATCGCCTGGGAGAGCAACCTGCTTGCACCCCCGGAGTGCACTGCGCCATACCGAACGCTTAGGGGCTAATAGTGTTTCTGTTTCGGGATGCCGGTCACTGCCAAACAGCGGCTGTCCAGCAAATTTTTTTAGCTCAATACAGAGATGCCCCTGCCCGGTTTGGTTGCTCAGTAAGGCGGCGGCCAGCAGCACTTTTGTGCTGACATCGGGGGATTTTTCGGCAATAAAACGGGCGAATTGATAATCCAGGTCACTAATCAACTTCAGGTTGGCGCACTGTTTAAGGTGGCTCAGGATGCTGTGCGGTTCCTGCATTGCTGTCGCCATCGCCCTTATGAGTCGTGCTTGTTAAGAATTGGCCACGCAGCTTTCAAGTAGATAACCATTGAATAGAAAGTCAATATAGCTGAAACATAGAGCAGCACCAGCCCTGCATCCGCCGCTGAAACGCCCACAATCGGCGCCTGATAAAGCAACAGTGTGATGGCGATCATCTGTACGGCTGTTTTCACTTTGCCAATCATCGAGACTGCGACAGCGGCGCTTTCGCCAATTTCGGCCATCCATTCGCGTAACGCAGAAATGGCAATTTCACGACCGATGATAACAATGGTAGGCAGTGCCAGAAAGATGCTATCGGCACTGGTCGGATTGCGTTCCACCAAAATAATAAGCGCAGCCGCAACAATCAGCTTATCTGCAACGGGGTCAAGAAAAGCACCAAATGCCGAGGTTTGATTCCAACGGCGCGCCAAATAGCCATCCAGCCAATCGGTAACAGCCGCCACCATAAAAACCACGGTGGCAGCAAAAGCTGACCATTCAACCGGTAGATAAAAGAAGATAACCAACACCGGAATGGCCAAAATCCTGCCGTAGGTCAGTATATTGGGTATTTTCTCTTTCATTTTTTATACATCATCCTGGTGAAACTGATCATAAATGCGTTGTGCGAGCTCAGTGCTGATACCACTCAACTTAGCCAGATCTTCAACCCCGACACGCTTTATCTCCTGAATACCACCAAAGTGCTTTAAAAGCTGTTGGCGTCGTTTTGGCCCCAGCCCCGCAATACCTTCAAGCGGTGAAACATTACGTATTTTAGCACGTCTAGCACGGTGGCCGGTGATGGCAAAACGGTGAGCCTCATCACGAATCTGTTGAATCAAATGCAAAGCGGGTGAATCGGCCGCCAGTATAAAGGGGCTGGATGATGCGGACAAGAAAAGGCTCTCTTCTCCAGGCTTGCGGCTTACCCCTTTGGCAACGCCAACCAACAATACACCATTAATTTGCAGCTCTTCGAGCACCCCTTCTGCCTGACTCAGCTGGCCCTTACCACCATCAACAAAGAGAATATCTGGCATTGCACCTTCACCCTTCTTTAACCGAGTGTAGCGGCGCAACAGTGCTTGGCGCATCGCGGCATAATCATCACCGCCGGTAATATCCTTAATATTAAAGCGGCGGTAATCAGACTTAACAGGCCCCTGCCCGTCAAATACCACACACGAGGCCACCGTTCCCTCCCCCATGGTGTGACTAATATCAAAGCACTCCATTCGCTGCGGAATGGCATCCAATTGCAGCGCATCTTGTAGTGCTTCATAGCGCTGTCGCATATTAGCCTTGCTGGTAATCTGGCTACGCAGTGCCACACGCGCATTATTGGTCGCCATCTCTAACCAGCGACGGCGCTCACTGCGCACCTCGGTTGAGAGCTGTACGGCATAACCTGCCTGCTCACCCAGCAGCTTTGCCAACCAACCCATCTCATCCAGTGGATGGTTGAGTAAAATGCGCTTTGGTATTCCACCCTTTGCGTGATGAGCGGCAAGATAGTATTGAGGCAAAAAAGCGCCCAGCACCTCCGATGGTGTGGCATGTTGGGTCTGTTTTGGGAAAAAACTCTTATTTCCCAAATTACGCCCGCCTCGAATAAAGAATACCTGCACACAGGCGAGACCCTTTTCCACTGCACAGGCGACCACATCCAGATCCCCCCCCTCATTACTCACATACTGCTTCTCCTGCACACGGCGAAGATTGGCAATTTGATCACGGTAATCTCCCGCTTTTTCAAATGCCAAGCTGTTTGATGCGACCTCCATACAGGCCACCAGATCATTTATCACCTGCTCATTCTTTCCTTCAAGAAACATCACCGCATGGTTAATATCCTTTGCATAAGCCTCCTTGGTTACGAAACCCACACACGGCGCGGTACAGCGTTTAATCTGGTACTGCAGGCAGGGACGGGTACGGCTGCGATAAAATGTATCTTCACATTGACGCACTGGGAATATTTTCTGCAGTAAATTTAAAGACTCACGCACTGACCCCGCACTGGGATAAGGACCAAAGTAACGCCCTTTAGCACGTTTCACTCCCCGGTGATAACCGAGCCGAGGAAAATCATCATGGGTGGAGAGAAAAATAGAGGGGTAGCTCTTATCATCCCGCAGCAAAATGTTATAGCGCGGTTTGAGCTCTTTAATCAGATTATTTTCGAGTAGCAGCGCCTCCCCTTCGGTATGGGTGACGACCACTTCAATATTGGCAATTTGTGTCACCAATAACCGTGTTTTGGGGTTGTCCACACGCTTGCGAAAGTAGCTGGTGAGACGTTTTTTGAGATTTTTTGCCTTACCCACATAAATCACCACCTGCTCAGCATCCAGCATGCGGTAAATTCCAGGTTTACTGGTGATATTTTTCAGAAAATGGGGGGCATCAAACTTATCAGCCATGTGATTTTGCCGCATCGATGTTTGTCCAGCGTTACAGCTTCTTCTTTAAGTTTTGTGCTATACGCCTTAGGTTTTGCTTTTTCCTCATACGAAGCACCTCAATTTAATAAAGAAAAATACTGTTCAGCGACAGTTTCCCAAGTGTAGCGATTCTGAGCTAGCTCACGCATTTCAGATGCTATTTTTTGCGCCAATCTATCATCAACATTAACCACCTTATCCATCAGACTTTCAATGCTATTAAAGAAAATCGCACAATCATCGGTAGTGCTTCGGTTAAAATCACAATCAAAAGCCACTATCGGAATACCAAAATGCATCGCTTCAACAAGTGAAGGATTGGTTCCTCCTGCAGAGTGGCCATGCACATAAATAGAAGCTTGGGAGCGCAGTGTTCGAAGCTTTCCTAAATCATAAATCGGGTCTAATAAGTATAAATTATCACAGGTTGAAAATCGCTCATGAATACTCCGTCCGTATTCACTGTTACCCCAGTTACCCACCACGACTAGGGAGTGATTTTTCAGCTTCGAGAAGGCATCAACCATCATCTCAATATTATTTTCAGGTTCAATACGACACACTGAAAATGCATATTTCACTGGCAGATCATACTCAGTAACACTCTTCAATTCGGCGTTCATAACGTGGTCGCCACCGTAAGCAATAACGTGGCTATCAATACCATAAGTCGCTTTCACATAATCAGCAATTGCACCATTATCTGCAATCACTTCATGAGAAAAACGCACGGCCATCTTTTCGGATAGGCGCAGAAACCATTTCGCCAACCCTTTCCATTTCTGTCTGCGCCACTCGATACCATCAATATTGGTTATGATTTTGGCAGAGGAAAACAAGCGAACCAAAGGCAGCATGGTTGCACCTGAGACACCCAGCAAAAGAATCACATCAGCACGCCACATTGCCAGCAGCAGCGAGATCCAATCATAAATAATACTTTGTGCGCCATTGGCGTTGAGTGGAATATATTTGAGTTTTGCTGATAAAAAAGATCTCTTCTTTTCAGGATAACTTTTGCTGCTGCAATACACCGTCACATCGCACGGCAAGTCATTGGCATCATGAAAACGTAGCAAATTTTCCACCAGAGTCTCAAACCCGCCATAACTGGCAGGCACGCCGACAGTGCCAATAATGGCTATTTTTTTACTCTGCACCTGGAAAATCCTTCAAAATATTTGCCCAGAGGTTTTAGTAGTCCCAAATTTTAAGCACACAAAGGTGATGTAAACAGAAGAGCCATACATACAAACCACTTTTTTCATGACGCATATCCAAGTTGTCGCATGGTTTGCGTAAAAGGTTCTTGAATATTCTCAGCCAAAGGAAATGGCGATTTAGGGGGAGTTAGGTGCAATGTTTGCTGTGCATACTGACTAAACACTTCATCCTGGCGCAGTTGACAAAAATCAATAATTTTTTTCAACTCAGACTGGGCAGATACACATAACTCTTCATACTTCACGCGTAACACATGGCCTGGGTAACGCCTCTCTAGCTGCAAACCCTCTCTCATTGTCACAATCCACTCGACAGCGGCCATATCAACATGGTTCGTCCATTGCTTCATATCACCTACATACGACACCAAATCCTCATGCTGAGAAACAACCTGCTCCAAAAGAAGATTCCACTTGCGATTATTCACACCCCACCAGTCATGAATTTCCCCATTTTTTTGTTTCCCCAGCCTAGCAGACCACCCTTCTATCGAGTGACATGTATCCCAACCATTCCTGACCAAAAATAAAAACTTTGCATCCGGAAACAATGATTTTACAAACGGTACACGAAAAATCAACTCTGGGTATTTATCCACCACACGTTTAGAAAAAGTTGCGGTCAAATACGCACCAAACAAGCGATGTGCATTTCTCTTCATCAGCTCATCTACATCAGAAGCATTAAGGTAATATGAGGCACTCTTCCTACTATAGCTGCCAATCAAATCTTCATTCGGGTGAATCGCATGCCAAAGTGCTTTAGGTTCATTCAAAAATCCGACATCTTTATGCATAGACAACACGATACCTAGAATGGTGGTGCCACTTCGTCCTGTACCTAAAATAAATACCGGATTATCCGCTGTTTTTAACTGTGGAAGACGCTTGTAAAGCGAGAAGCTGGCAGATAGCAAAGGATTAATCCACTGGCCTCTGGTGGTTAGTGGTCTGCCTTCAAAAAGCAGGTAGCTTACAAGTCTAGAATAGAGTTTTGTGGGGCGTTTTTTTATGTAACGAGCATCAACTTGTGCAACCATTACGACATTTTCTCGTTGGGCTTTATCAATCGGCGGCGTATAGACCCTATCATGCTCTTGCTTCTCTTTAGGTTGAACAATAACGCCATAGATATTTTTAATATAAAAGTCACCATGTTTAACCATCTAAGCCAAACAGCTACAGAAACTGGACTAACCTTATAACCCAAACGCTTCATCTCTTGCGCTGTAACACGCTGACAAAGGTATAGCTCCACCTTTGATAAGCCCCCTTTTGACCATCCAGAGGCTTTTGAGTGATCAATGCCTATTTTACTATGGTCATCTGCACCTGCCGAAGAACCAACTTGTGGTACTTCTAGCATATTCGGCTCATAGGCCAAACCAACAAAATCGCACAACCTTCTAATTTCACCTTCAGGATTGTTTAGTAAACTCTCAAACTGAAGCGAAAAAAAACGTGGGTGCTTTTCAAGGCTTTGAGCTGTTTGCACAGAAGAGACCCACAGCTTTGAAATTGTATATGGATGATAATTCACCCATGCACGAAATGCCTCACGAATAGGGATGTTTTTTGCCCCCAAAAAACGTCTGCGCCACTTATTTTTTTGTGAAAGCAAAACATCTCTTGGGTCTCTTACTAGATTGATAATATATGCTTCTGGAAAAGATGAAAATATAGTTTCCGAAGCATACAGATAGCGTGGCGTTTGCTCACATGGAATACATTTTCCATTTTTCTTTGTTTCCTCCCTCAAAAAACGCTCATAAACTGATACAGGGTCCTTCTCGGTGCATAAGCTTAAAATTATTTTTGCATCATTACTGTAGCGCCCCCTACTTACAGGAGAAAAAAGGCCGTCTCTCGCAGAGGTTATTAGCCGCTCCAACATGCTTACAAGTTTTATATCATCCCAACAATTACGCTGGCTAACTATCCGATCATTGATCATCTGCTCAAAAAAGTGTAACTCACCAAATGTATGTACTTGACTACTCTTCCCAAAGACACGGCCTAGCATTGTTGTTCCACTACGACTACTACCGACAATAAAAATTATTTTATCATTGCCCATCACTTTACTTGAGCCCTCACCCATCCCCACGTTTTTGCCATGCCATCTAGCAAACTTATCTCGGGATTCCATTCAAACTCTCCTTTTGCTTTAGCAATATTCAATACCACTTTGGGTACATCATAGGAACGTCCTAAGCTATATTTGGGCTGAATATTTTGCTCGGTTACAGTTGAAAGCGTTGCCACTATCTCCTGAATAGAACACCCTTGACCACTGCCCGCATTAAACACACCAATAGCATGCGAGTGGCCAACCTTCTCACATAGCTTTGCCAAATCCTTTATATAGATAAAATCACGCACCACGCTGCCATCCCCCCAAACTTCAATGCTTTCACCAGCCACAACTTTAGCCATAAATGTGCCTATCACTCCTTGCACACCCGCATGCCCTTGCCGTTCACCATACGGATTAGAAACCCTAAGTACAGCATACTCAATACCATATAAGTGGTGATACATCTGCAAATAATTTTCGACTGCAACCTTCACCACACCATAGGAGCATATGGGTCGTAAAGGATGAGACTCTGAAATGGGTGAGTGCTCAGGAATGCCGTAGACCGTTCCACCAGAAGATAAATAGACAATACGCGAGACACTAGAGTCACGTACTAGATTTAGTAATTTAATTGTTCCAACCAGATTAGATTCAGTATCATAAACAGGGTCTTTATTTGAAGTACTTGGTACCGTAGTGCTGATCAGGTGATAGACCACATCAATGCCTTCCAGTGCTTCTGCCAATGCGGGCACATCATCAAAGGGAGACAAACGATAATCAACTTGAGTCAACGGGGCTCTAAACTTCTCCACACCACGATCAAACACCCTCACTGAGTGACCTTGAGCCAGCAGATGATCCACAATATGCGAGCCAATAAAACCATTTCCACCAAGAACTAGAGCTTTCATGATAGTACTTCAGTATATATTCCATGAAGCGTTTGATATAGGCTCTGGTCGTTAAACTCACGATCAGAGAACTCTTTAGCCCGTTGACCCATCGTTTTAATACGCTGAGAATCATTCCACAACTCACGAACTGTTTGTGCCAAGGCTGCCGAGTCCGTCGCCTTATATATTAAACCTCGTTCGCCATGTGCGACCAACTCGGTAATCCCCCCCCGATTGGAGCCAACCACAGGCTTACCAAATGCAAAAGATTGATTAATCACATAAGGAAAATTTTCGTGCCAAATGGATGGAACCACAACAAAAGCACATTGCTTTAGCTCTTCATCCATCTCCTCCCCCCACTTCGCTCCCGTAAACACAATATTTTTCACACCCAAATTTTCTGCCATTTCTTTCAAGCTACTCAAATCAGGCCCATCCCCAACCAAGCGAAAAGAAACCTGTGGCAATTGAGCCGCCGCTTGCACCAATATATCCACACCTTTCTCATCAATAATACGTCCGAAAAATAACACCGAACCTTTAGGGGTGTAAGTTGCTTGATATTTTGTACTATCAAAGGGGTTGCGTAGCTTACGCCAACGAAAAGTATCTTTACCCCAAAACTCTTCTGTTTTGTGTGCCATAAACTCGCTTGAAAATAGGAATGTATGTATATTTTTGCGGTAAATATTCAAATAATTATGCACATATGCTTCAATGCCGCTTGCTACACTGTAAACCATCGAATCATGGGCGCACCGGTTAACCACTGCACGATAAAATTTACCGCCTTTGCACTCTTCACAAATCTTTCCACGATGATAAAGCTTATAACTTGGGCAAATATGCTTATAGTCATTGCAACTCATCACCACAGGAATACCCGCTTCCCTCGCCGCATCCAAAATAGAAGGGGTAAGCTTCACATAAATAGCAAAGGCATGAATAATATCCGGTTTAAAATCTTCAATCAGCCTTGCCATTGCTTGCTTGGATTTTTTTGAATAAACCATAGCAGGGAAAGCTTGTATCTTCTGCGCAAAACCACCCGATTGATAATCCACACTTTTGGGAAAGTAATCAGCCCACTGCGTGTCCAAACCACCTTCTTGGCATGAGAAATAAGCGACCTCATGCCCATTTTTTTCTAATACACGCCCAACCCCACGGTAGAATACTTCAGCGCCACCTGTGATCGTATAATTATTATGTGCTAATAATACTTTCATGATTAAGTTATAACTCTCAAAGTCGGCCTTTATTCACAGAAACGATAGCGTCGTTTACACGCACATGTAAAAGGTTATTAATAGGGCGAAATGTGAATACTCCACTGGCTAAAAGCCGATGGCTTCGAGTTACGGCTGAATGCCGATCATTTCGCCTTAAGGCGACTTACAGCACGCTAAAACCATCGTCCAGCTAATTTTGCTTCTGATTTTTTATATACTCCTGCCAAACTTCATCTGTCACATTCCCGCTCGAAGCAACCCAATAGCCTCTAGCCCAAAGATGCTGATCCCAGTATCTTTTTTTGAGAGCAAGATACTCCGACAATAATTTATGCGAACTTTTACCTTTCAGAAACTGCACTACTTTGGATACTGATAGGTTCGGGGATACCGATTAGCATATAGTCTCGGTTGATCGAGCCTGCATAGATCATCATCTCCTTGCTACGAGCCATTTCTCGAAGTAGCTCTCGACACCGAATACTCACGTCTCCGCCTAGTATTGAGTAACGATATTTCGTCACCCACACTATGTGGCACTTACAATCCCAAACCGCATGGCTACCATACTTATCATTCTGCATCTCTTAAGTTAAGCATACCACCGCACCCCAGCCGCCCGAAGGCGGGGGATTTACGGATCCCCTATCGGGGACTTTAAAGATGGAATTAAGCTAAAAAATACCAAACTAGGCCACCGCTTGATTTTTTTGGTGGGGCACCACACTCGACAGTAGCTCTTCATGATTCAACTCGCTCCTTAATCGCTCGCCTTCTTTGCACCAATGCTATCCCACAAAAGAGCCACAAATAAAAAGAAAATGTTCTAGCTTCAAATGCTTGATTTAAAAGATTTAAAGGAATGGAAGTAAGAAGCAATGTCACGGCGACCATAGCAATATAATTGCCTTTATACCTTAACAAATTTATAGAGCACTTCACCCGTTTATACACATGAAAAAGAAACAACAACCAACACACAAAGCCAAACAACCCGTAATAGACATACATTGCCACCCAGTAAACATCTTCAATCACATAAGGAAGAACGGCTATAAGGATAGCGGGTACCATTGGAAAATTTATGGTAACAAATTCTGTGAAAACATACTTATCAGGGCTAAAACCAATAATGTTGTGCCCGGATAAAAACAATTCTGGTAAAATATATACAATAATTCCCAAACGGGAGTTCATCATCCCTTCCATAAGTTGAGAGGTATTAGCCTGAGCCTCTACAACCCTGTCAACAGAAATAGTGGCCCACGCAAACACCATCAGTAGAGGTAGCACAACCACACACCAAACCAGGAGCCTCTTATAACCATATTGCCAAACTAAATAGCCCATTAGCACCATTATCGAAGTCACAAATACTGACTTGGATCCAGATAAATATATTAATGCAATAAAAATTGAGCCGACAAACCAGATCTCCCTTACTTTACGAGGCTTTTTCAATATCCAAAAGACAAAACCAATCATTAGAAAGTATGCGTAACTTATTGTGTCACCCATTGTACCCATGAGATCGTTTCTGTCCTCAAAACGATTGCCTGTAAAATCCTTAACAATTCCCCCTAGACCTTCCGATGCACTCCTTGCCGATAAAAAATCTCTTGCAGAAATGCCACCAACTAACTGAAACAAACCTACAAATAGCTGTATTGTGATAGCAAGCCAAAACCACCGTACAAGCTTATCTATCTGTCCCTCATTAGGGTTTAATAATAAAATTATATAAATTAGTAACACATATCGTAACAGCGCTTTAATATTTGCTACGCCTAAGAAAACATCAGCCCCAGGGTTCAATAACAAAGTTGCAAATGCCAAAAAAATGAATAAGAGCAAATAAAAATCCACCCTCCCGCCTATAATGGATATTGGTCTAACTAATAAAAGCCTCTCTAGCATTAACAAACCCATCAGCCCAAAGACCAATAAGTCAGGAGCCTGCCTTAAAAGTGAGTAACCAATATCACCCACAGGGAGCCATTTAAGAATAAACTCTTGGAGTGGTAGGTACACCACCAAAAACAATAGTACCTTCATACTTTTTTATTTCAACATAGCGAAGTCTAAATATTGCTCCGCTACTGTTTTGCAGTCATGTACTCGTTCAACGTATTCTCTAGCACTTACTCCAGATTCTTCAAAGCTGTCCCTCTTCTCCAAGCATAACTGAAGCTGCTTGAAAATATCATTGGAGTTAGGCTTTATATTAATAACGGGACAATTTTCTACGCCCAATGCCTTGATTGCTTCAGGCTCTGAACCACTCAAAACCTGTTTCCCATACGAAAGTCCAATAATTGCATTCATCCCATAAGAATAGGAGTTTGCTTGGTCTATTATTACATTAGCTATTTTTAATTCTTCAACATATTTAGAGTACTTGAGCTTAGTAGGGGTGGTGACTTCAACATCATTAGGATACCTTTTCTGCAGTTTATTCATTGCCTCTGTAATTATATTAGAACCTTTAAATCCCGGTCGGCTAATACCATGAAAAAAAACAACTTTATTACCAACAGTGTTAGAAGGGCTCCCTATTTCTTTAACATCAAACGGCAAAGGAATAATCCGCAAAGGCTTTCCCTTATCTTGGTAGCCTAAAGAGTATTCATACATAACAGGCACAAAACCTTTAGCCGCACTACAGACCTTTTCATTTAGCTTTATTCTCTTAGGTCTCAAGTAGTTTGGATCCCCCTCTTGATCCAGAATATCTCCTTCAAACCATGTATAGTTAAGCTTATCTTTTGTTGCTTGGTATGTGTAAAAGTCATTTCCTGCCACACTAAGAAAAAACCTCCCCTTATATCTAGAAAAAAAGAAGTCAAATAGAAAGGACGGGACAAGAGGTGAAAACACCATAGCATGACAAGCAAATATGATATCAAAAGAGTCTAAGTCTAGAGCCTTTAAATAAAATGGCCCTCGAATTGAAGTTGCATAAAACCCAGCCCTTCCCTTCAAGCCAAAGCTTAAATCTGTATCTGATGTAATCGCCTTCCAGCCATCTCCCCCTGAAATATGGGTAACACCATGCCCAAGTTGAAGAAAGCCTTTCTTTAGCTCACGGTACATTCCACTATATTCACCCAGTAACAGAATATTCAATTCTATACCCACACTTTTCTTGTAAGTAAAATAACCACTATTAAATAAAGGAAGTAATTTATAGAAAAAGCGTATGTTATCCCAACTAGACCGTAGGTATCTAACATAAAAATTGCGATGAAAACAAACGACAAAGAGAATATCAGCTCTGTAACAATGTACATTTTAGCCATTGCTTTCGCTGCCATTAAAGTCGCGACTAACCAAGCCGCGATCTTGATAACATCGCCAATCAACTGAAACAGAAACAGATCTTTCATTGGTAAAAATGCGGAAGAAAACAATATGTTAATAATTTCATCCTTAAAAAATAAAATACCTAGGGACATACATATTACTATAGGTAATATAATGATATATCCCGAAACCAACTCTTTTCTAAGTTCTTTTTTATCAGTCAGTTCTGAAAACTTTGGTAAAAAATAAATACTCAAGGTAGTTGTTACCACCATTAGGTACATCATAGATATATACCAAATTGCCTGCCAATAGCCTGCCTCATCCCAACCAATATTTTCACCGATATAGTTTCTTATTATCAAATGAGAAATAGGTATCGTAAGGGCTGTAGTAAGTGCCATCGCAGCAAAAGCCATTAACTTTTTTGCTTCAGGTTTATTAAAATCCCCTTTGAAGTTACTAACTTTAATAACTTGGTGCTTTCTCAGCATCCATAATACGATAAAAAACACCACCGATTGATTGGTAACCAAGGCAATTAGAGCGCCATCCAAACCAAGCCAAAAAATTAAAGATGTTGTAAAAATAAGGCTATAAATACTTTGAATAATATTTATTGATACCCAAGTTTTGATTTCTTTTAACCCATTCAAAATAGACAGGAGGAGACTGTTCAAAACAAACAAAATTATGGTGAAACCAAAAATCACAAATATATAACTATGATCACCTGACTTTAAAAAATATATTGACGTATAATTGGAAAGAAGCACTATGCCCGCCCCAACCAACGCGGAGGCAGTCAAACATATTTTACTTGCTGTACTAAATAAAATGGAGAGGCTGCTTCCCTCATCTTTTGCATACTCAGCTGTATACTTAGTTACACCAGCATTGATTGCGCCTTGTGCAAAAGTCATCACAACTTGGGTGAAATTTTGAAATTGACCTATAAGTGCCAAACCAGCTGGCCCAATATACACGGCAACCGCCTTATTAATGACCAATGCAGCTAGCAGCTTTATCACTGTGGCTATAAAACTAAGAATAGATGTTTTAACTAAAGTCATTGACCAACAATGCTACTTTTTTTACATCATCCAAAGACAGCACAGGACTCACTGGCAAACTCAATACCTCTTGGTGAACTCTTTCAGTAATTGGGAGTGACTTACTCCTCCATTCGGCATAAGCCTGCTGATGATGTGGAGCTGTCGGATAGTGAATTAAAGTTTGCACACCCCTTCGCTTTAAATATACCTGTAAGGCTTCTCTATTTTCACAGCGCACCACGAACAAGTGCCACACATGCGCTTCTTTTTGTGTTATGTGCGGCAAAGTAATATCTGTATGTTTGATACCCTCTAAATATGTATATGCAACTTCACGGCGCTTTTTTATTTCTTCATCTAAGCCACGCAATTTCACCCGTAACAGAGCTGCTTGCAGCTCATCCAGTCGACTATTGATACCTTGATATAAATTTTCATATTTTTTATAACTGCCATAATTACCTAAAGCACGAATTGCTTGAGCAAGGTCGTCATGTTTTGTAGTCACTGCTCCGGCATCACCCAATGCGCCCAAATTTTTACCTGGATAAAAACTAAAGCCTGAAGCATCACCCCACGCACCAGCTTTAACCCCACTCAAACTTGCGCCATGTGCTTGTGCAGAATCTTCAATCAACAGCAGACCATGTTTATCTGCAATATTTTTTAGTGCGGGCATATCTGCCAGTTGACCATATAAGTGCACTGCCAAGATTGCTTTTGTTTTAGAGGTAATCGCCTGCTCAACCAATTCTGGGGCAAAGTTATATGTATTTAAGTCAGGTTCAACCAATACAGGCTTCAAACGATTTTCTGTAATCGCAAGAATCGAAGCAATATAAGTATTGGCGGGCACAACAACCTCATCGCCTTTTTGCAGTTTGCCCATTTCCATATATGCCCTGAAAATAAGGATCAGCGCATCCAAGCCGTTGCCAACACCAATGCAGTGCTCCACCCCACAATAATCAGCAAACTCTTGCTCAAAATATTTTACCTCTGAGCCTTGTATATACCAGCCACTATCTAATACCCGCTCAAAGGCTTCCACCATTTCATCTTTGTACTGTGCATTTATTTCTTTTAAATCTAAAAATGGAACTTTCATTTTTTCACCATACCTAGAAATTCGTCATAGTCACGTATATACTCATCCGCATCATAAATATCAGAAGCTAACACCAACAAAACAGCATCTGATGAGTATTGATATTGAATACCCCAAAGCATAGGAGGTATATGTAAGCCTTTGCTGGGCTTATCAAGCAATACTTCTGAGCGACCGTACCCATTATCCACAACAACTGAGCAGCTACCTTTCACACAAATAAGAAACTGGTGAATTGTACGATGTGCATGTTCGCCCCTGACCTCTTTTCCAGGAACATCAAAAACTGTAAAATATCGCTTAGGAACAAAAGGCAAGTGCTGAGGAGATTCAGCAAAAGACAAACTTCCACGTAAATCATTAACTACTGGAATGTCATGTAAAATAGCTCCCGCAATACTTTTCATGCTTGTTTTAACCGTAGAGCACTGTTCTGAGCTAGAACCTTTATCACTATTTACATAACCAGCAATGTTAGCGGGATTTCCAACAACAATAGCATGAGGCGGTACATCTTTGGTTACAACTGATCCCGCACCAACCATTGCATTTTTATTTATTATCACCCCTGGAAGAATTGTTGCGTTGGCTCCGATTGAAGCACCTTCTTTAACAACTGTTTGTAAAAAACTATCAGGGTATACTTTGGAACGAGGGTGTAAATCATTGGTAAAGGTTACATTTGGCCCAATGAACACATTATTTTCAATTGTAATTCCATCCCAAAGCTGAACACCATTTTTAATCGTTACAGAATCACCAACCACAACATTATTTTCAATGAATACTTGTGCGCAAATATTACAGTCCCGCCCTATTTTTGCACCTGACAAAATTACACAAAACTGCCATATGTTCGTTCCTTCTCCAATTTTATCGCTTTGCACATCTGCTAATCGATGAATCACTTCATGCCTCCAAATACCAAGCTACCGTTTTACGGATGCCTGTCTCAAATGTTTCAACAGGCCTCCAATCTAAATCATCACTCATCTTTGCCGCATCAATCGCATAGCGCCAATCATGGCCTGCCCTGTCTTGTACAAATGTAATTAAATCAGTGTGCGGTGCGTTCTCAGGTTTATGTTCGTCCATGAGTTGGCAAATCAGTTTGCATATATCAATATTTGCCCACTCATTAATGCCGCCAATGTTATAAACCTCACCCAGCTCACCACCACGTACAACTGCATCAATGCCTGAGCAGTGGTCGGTTACATACAGCCAGTCCCTAATATTAGAGCCATCACCATAAACAGGAATTGCTTCTTGCTCTAAGCATTTGCGAATCACTGTTGGAATAAATTTTTCACTGTGTTGGTAAGAGCCATAGTTGTTTGAGCAGTTGGTGGTGGTTACGGGTAGGCCGTAGGTATGAAAATAGGCACGCACCAAGTGGTCTGATCCTGCTTTTGATGCAGAGTAGGGTGAGTTAGGCGCATAGGGTGTGGTTTCGCTAAAGGCGGGGTCATTAGCTTCTAATGTGCCATACACTTCATCGGTTGAAATATGGTGAAAGTGGCACTGCATTTGATTCCTACCTTTTTCGCCTTGCCAGTATTGGCGCGCCGATTCCAGTAATGTGAAGGTGCCCATTACATTGGTTTTTACAAATATTTCGGGGCCCGATATTGAGTTATCAACGTGAGACTCTGCGGCAAAGTGGACAATAGTATCGATATCGTGTTCACGTAAAAGCTTATCGATCAGCTCTCGATCACAAATATCGCCTTCTACAAAAAAGTGACGGGATTCGTCCGGTAAATCCTTTAGGTTATCCAAAGAGCCGGCATAGGTGAGCATGTCAAGGTTGACTATTTTGACTTGATCATCCGTTGCCAGCATGTAACGGACATAGTTACAGCCAATAAAACCTGCGCCACCCGTTACTAAAATAGTTTTAGGTGTGTAGGCGTTAGATGATGAGTTAGGAGTGTTTGAGGTGGTCATTTTAAATCTTCTTTTAAAGAATTTTTGTTACGGATCAGCAGTGAAAAAGAGGCGGTTTTTCTAGTTTAATTGGACTGAATCACGGATCTAACAACCCCTTTTTTTTTGCATACTGAAAAAGTGTTTCATTGAGGCTCTTTATATCAGCAAACACATTTAAGGCGGTGTGAATGCCCTCAAGCAGTTCTTCCCTGTTGTCAGGATATTCATGTGTTAATACATTCCTTAAATTTCTATAATCCATCCACTGCTCGGCGCTGCTTAATAGCTCTAGTTTTTCCAGTCGATCCAAAACATCAAGCATACTCATCGAGGGCTGATACTCACCTAAAGCATCAAGAAGCTCTCTAAATAGTTTGTTGCCCATTAAGTCTTGTATTTTAATAAACCTGAAGATGAAACTATCAATCACCTTCACCTTATCAAAATCATCCAATGACTCTGCACTTAAAGTATTTGAAAAGCTGACCACCTCTTCATGGGCTCTATTGGCGCGACTTATATGCAATGCTAATGTCTGAAATGTTTCAGAAATCACAAATGCACCCCTTCCGACTTTGCGGTATCGTGGATAGACTTATGTTCACAGCCTTTTGTTTTTACGATTAAATCAATCTTTCTCAAACCAATAGCCCGTTGGATTTTTGTTATTAGTCGTAATTTTTTTTGTAATCCGCACGGCTGGTCAGTCTCCACATAAAGGTCAATATCACCACCACGAGCCGAATCATTAACTCTCGACCCAAAGAGCCACACCTCACTGGCTGAACCTAATGAGTGTTGAATAATACTCTTAATGGCTAATACCTGACTTTGAGTGAGTCGCATTTTACAGCTTTCGGCTGCGAGCAGCCGACGCTTCCGCAAGCGTGTTAATCACCTCGGTCAGAGACTCTGCCCAAGGCTGTAGCTTTATTTCAAACGTTTCTTCCAACTTTGTACAGTTTAGCTCAGAGTTTACGGGGCGTTTGGCTGGTGTTGAGTAATCTTTGCTGGCAATAGCGTTCAGCGTGCTGATTTTAAGCGCCATGTGCTGATTTTTTGCTTCTAAAAAGATAGCCTCTGCAAAATCAAACCATGTGGTCACATTGGGCTGTGCAATATGGTAGGTTCCCCATGCTCGCTTATTGCTCATTAACATTCTATAAACTGTTTTAGCTATCTCTTGAGCGGAGGTTGGTTTGCCATGCTGGTCGGCTACCACACCCAATGTTTCTCGTTCTGCAGCCAGGCGTAACATTGTTTTGACGAAATTACTGCCGTGCGGGGAGAATACCCAGCTGGTGCGTAAGATATAGTAGGCACTACACATCGTTTTCACAGCCTCTTCACCGGCCAGTTTTGTCTCACCATAAACACCAAGGGGAGAGAGTGCGTCACCTTCGAAGTAGGCTCCCTGCTTGCTGCCATCAAAGACATAATCTGTTGAGATATGAACCAAGGGGATCTTTAAATCGGCACATGCTTGCGCCAAATAGCCAACGGCGGTTGCATTAACTGCCAGTGCAGCCTCGGCATCTGATTCTGCTTTATCTACCGCCGTATAGGCTGCGGCATTAATAACCGCATCGGGTTGTTGTTGCGCGACTGTTTTTTGTACGGCGACTTGATCTGTAATATCCAGCGTATTGCGCTCAAAGCCGACCGCTTCACAGCCGTGGCTTGCCGCTAATGCCATTAACTCGCGGCCAACCTGCCCCTGAGACCCTGTAATTAAAACTTTCATTTCAATAATTCGGTAGCAGTGAAGTGTCGATCTCACAGAGCATGGGAAGTGCCCGATCCTTCTCTGATAACAGCGGCTCTTTTAGGGGCCACTCGATAGCCACTTTTGGGTCACTCCACAGCAGCCCACTCTCATCGTCAGGGCGGTAATAGTCGGTACATTTATACAAAAAGTCAGCACGCTCAGAGAGCACACAAAAGCCGTGGGCAAATTGCGGAGGTATCCAGAGCTGATGGTGATTCTCTTCACTTAGGATACAACCATACCACTGGCCAAATGTGGGTGACCCGATACGAATATCTACGGCCACATCAAACACCGAACCAGAGCTTACCTGAACCAGCTTCCCCTGGGGATGGTTAACCTGAAAATGTAACCCACGCAGCACACCCTTGCTTGAGCGGGAGTGATTATCTTGCACAAAATCCACATCTGGAAAACCAGCGGCCATGTAACGCTCTTTATGATAGGTTTCCAGGAAAAAACCACGTGTGTCACCAAATACCTTCGGCTCTATATGCAACACGCCGTTTAGATTAGTTTTATTTATTTTCATCACGCCTTACCCTTTAACAGTTTCAGCAGATACTGCCCATAACCATTTTTTTTCAAAGGAGTGGCTAACTTCAACAAGTCTTCATCTGAAATATACTTTTTTTGCCAAGCAATCTCCTCCAGGCAGGCAATTTTCAGCCCCTGGCGTTTCTCCAGCACTTCAACGAATTGAGCGGCCTCTAGCAGCGAGTCATGGGTGCCGGTATCGAGCCAAGCAGTACCACGTCCCATGCGTTGAACATGCAGTGCATTCATCTCAAGGTAAACTTTATTGACATCGGTTATCTCTAACTCACCCCGTGCGGAGGGCTTGAGATCAGCGGCTATATCAATCACTTGTTCGTCATAGAAATAGAGGCCGGTTACCGCATAGTTTGATTTTGGCTGCTCGGGTTTCTCTTCAATGGAGAGCGCTTTGCCTTCTTCATCAAAATCAACCACGCCATAACGCTCTGGGTCGTTGACGTGATAGGCGAAGACGGAAGCGCCACTCGCTCTAGCGGCCGCATGGCGCAACTGATTCGACAAACCATCGCCATAAAAGATGTTGTCTCCCAAGATCAGAGCCGAGGGTTCACCTGCCACAAAATCTTTGCCAATTTGATAAGCCTGTGCCAGCCCGTCAGGGCTAGGCTGCTCCGCATAGGAGATCGAAAGACCCCATTGTGAGCCATCTTTCAATACATGCTGAAACATCGGCAAGTCACGGGGTGTTGAAATCAGCAAGATTTCACGAATACCCGCCAGCATTAGTGTGGAAAGCGGGTAATAGATCATCGGCTTGTCATAAACCGGCATTAACTGCTTACTAACGGCTAATGTTAAGGGATGCAGCCGTGTACCGCTGCCACCGGCCAAGATAATACCTTTCATACAACACTTCCCTTTAAATACAAAATACTACTGATATTTTTGGATTTAATATCAAAACCTTACACGTTGTAATATTCACGATACCAATCAACAAAGTTTTGAACGCCCTTTTCGACTGGCATGGCAGGCTTGAACCCCACATCATTTACCAGGTCGTCAACATCAGCATAGGTAGCGGGTACATCACCTGGTTGCAATGGCAGCATATTTTTCTCAGCCTTTTTACCTAAGGCCTTTTCGATGGCACCAATGTAATCGAGAAGCTCAACGGGGCTGTTATTACCGATATTATAGATACGGAAGGGCGCGTAGCTGGTACCACTGTCGGGCGCATCCCCCGTCCACTCCGGGTTAGGCTTGGCGGTATTATCGAGAACCCTGATAACCCCTTCGACAATATCATCAACGTAGGTGAAATCACGTCTCATTTTGCCGTGGTTAAAGACATCAATGGGGCGATCTTCAAGAATCGCTTTGGTAAACAGAAACAGCGCCATATCGGGACGACCCCACGGGCCATAAACGGTAAAGAAGCGCAAGCCGGTCGTGGGCATATCATAGAGATGAGAATAGGTATGTGCCATTAGTTCATTGGCTTTTTTGCTGGCAGCGTAAAGCGACACCGGATGATCAACATTGTGATGAATCGAAAATGGCATTTTGGTATTGGCACCGTATACGGATGAGGAGGATGCATAGACCAGGTGCTTTACTTCATTATGACGACACCCTTCAAGAACATTGGTAAAACCGACAATATTGCTCTCGATATAAGCGTGAGGATTAATGAGTGAGTAGCGAACCCCAGCCTGTGCGGCAAGATTGACCACTTTATCAAACTTCTGCTCTTTAAAAAGTGCGGCCATCTCATCACGGTCTTCCAGGTTTATTTTGACGAACTCAAAACCGGGCTGATCTTTTAACTTGGCCAATCGATCCAGTTTAAGCTGTACCTCATAATAATCATTGAGATTATCCAGCCCAACGACTTGATCACCTCGTGCAAGCAGGCGCTTAGAGAGCGTTGAGCCGATAAAACCCGCCGCACCGGTTACCAATATTTTCTGTGGCATTTTTTTTCCTAATTATGCGTTATTACAGACGCCAGAAATCAAAGCCGGCATCGACAAGTGCTTGTCGATCAAAGACTGATTTCACATCCATAAAGGGGGCGTTTTTCCCTGTTTTTATCACTAATTCATTCAGATCATAGCGGACTATTTCATCATGAGATACTGCCGCTACCACCGCTTCAACATGATCAATGGTATTAATATCCACCAGCTCTATGCCATATTCATGCTTTGCTTCAATGGGCTCTGCAACCGGATCCCATACCAACACCTTGATTCCGTAATTGCGCAGCTCTTCTATCACATCGATCACTCTGGAGTTACGCAGATCAGGGCAGTTCTCCTTAAAAGTCAACCCCATGACCAATACGGTGGCATCTTTGATGGGACGACCCTGCATAATCAGTTTTTTAACCGTCTGTTCAGCAACATATTTACCCATGCCATCGTTAATACGACGACCGGCAAGAATCACTTCAGGGTGATAACCCAGCATGGAGGCTTTATGGGTCAGATAATAGGGATCAACACCAATGCAATGCCCACCAACAAGGCCAGGGCGGAAGGGTAAGAAGTTCCACTTGGTGCCCGCGGCCTCCAATACATCAACGGTATCGATACCCAGCTTTTCGAAAATAATCGAGAGCTCATTCATTAGTGCGATGTTCAGGTCTCGCTGAGTATTCTCGATCACCTTGGCGGCTTCAGCTACTTTGATAGTGGTGGCACGGTGGACACCGGCCTCAATAACCTGTTCGTACAGCCAGGCAACCTGTTGCAATGTATTTTCATCCTGGCCGGCAACCACTTTGACGATGCGTTCAAGTGTATTTACTTTATCGCCCGGGTTAATACGCTCCGGGGAGTAGCCCACAAAGAAATCCACACCACATTTCAAGCCAGAGCCCTGCTCAAGAAGGGGGACGCAGATCTCCTCTGTCACACCGGGGTAAACCGTCGACTCATAGATGACAATGGCACCCTGCTTTAGGTTTTTTGCGACCACTTCACTCGATTTTATAACCGGTGTCAGGTCAGGTTGTTTGGCTGCATCAATAGGAGTCGGCACCGCAACCACAACAAAGTCAGCCTGTTTAATCGTAGCAGAATCAGTACTGTAGGTGATCTGAGTGGCTGTCTTAAATGCTTCGGGTGACATCTCATTGGTAGGGTCAAAGCCATCTTTATAGGCTTGAACTTTTTCATCAGAAATCTCATAACCGAGGGTTGGCATCACACGGCCAAAAGCGAGGGCTAATGGCAAACCGACATAGCCCAGACCAACAACACAAACTTTCTTACTCACGTAAATATCCTTCTGTGACGATTAAAATCAATTTATGCGGTAATAATACCACGTTCCTTCAAGACTGAAATCACATCATCGGCACATTCATCCAATGATTTTTCCCCTGTTTTAGCAATAATTTCAGGGTTTATGGGGGCTTCGTAGGGGGAGTTGATTCCGGTAAACTCAGGAATTTCGCCCGAACGTGCTTTTTTATAGAGCCCTTTAACATCTCGCCCTTCACAGACCTCCAATGATGACTCACAGTAAACCTCGATAAAATCACCGTGGGGAACACGGTTCCTCACCTGCTCGCGGTCGGCAATAAAAGGGGAGATAAAAGCGGTCAGTGTGATAACACCCGATTCGGTAAACAGCTTGGCCACTTCACCAATACGACGTATATTTTCGGTACGGTCTTCATCACTAAAACCGAGATCAGAGCATAAGCCGTGGCGAACATTATCACCATCCAGCACGAAAGTGCGACAATCCAACTTATGAAGGCGCTCTTCTACCGCGTGCGCCAGGGTTGACTTTCCAGAGCCGGAGAGTCCGGTAAACCATAAAATCGCACTTTTGTGGCCATTCTGTTTTTCACGCAACTCACGTGTAACGGTGGCGTTGTGCCAGACAACATTACTGCTTTTTTGTTCCATTATAATAGTATCCATATTATCTTAAATTGATGATATACGAGCTAATGAGCCAGTCTATATTCAATCCGACCCGCTCATTGGCCCGCCTAAATATTTATTCCAAGATTCTTGCAAATCGCCAGCGTTGATACTGATTGATTCATGGTGTAGAAGTGTAGTCCAGGCGCGCCCTGCTTAAGCAAAGAATGACATAATTCACTGGTTACCTCTAATCCGTATCTCTTCAACCCGTCAAGATCATCACCAAACCCTGCCAGGCGCTGACGCAACCAGCGCGGGATCTCGGTACCACAACCATCCGAAAAACGTGCCAACTGTGTGTAATTAGTGATCGGCATGATACCGGGTGTAATCGGTATATCAAGTCCCATTTTCTCACAATCATCTATGAAACGCAGATACGCATCAATATTGTAAAAGTACTGAGTGATTGCCGCATCGGCACCGGCTTCAACTTTACGTTTAAAGTTGAGCAGATCATGTTGTGCACTCTCTGCCTGAGGGTGAAACTCAGGGTAGGCGGCCACTTCCAAATAAAAGTAATCACCGTATTCACTGCGAATAAATTCGACCAACTCATTTGCATAGCGAAACGCGCCACCCTCACGCATACCCGAGGGCATATCACCCCGGAGTGTGACAATTCGGCGGATACCGTTTGATTTGTATTGCTCAAGAATAGATCGAATATTATCTCTGTTTGAGCCAATACATGAGAGGTGAGGGGCCGCATCGATACCTTCACTTTTAACACGCAAAACCGTCTCCAGCGTCCCCTCCTGGGTGCTACCGCCTGCGCCAAAGGTGACAGATATGTAGCTGGGATTTAACTGTTTCAGCGCTTTTATGGTATTGCCCAGCTTCTCTTTTCCTTGCGCTGTTTTAGGTGGAAAAAACTCGCAACTGATATTTTGTGGGTATTTTTTTTGGGTCTGCATTGGGGGTGCCTCAAGCCATAGTCACGATTACCGAGCTGACAATTCAGCCCGGCGATGATATTAGTAACGATAGTGATCGGGCTTATAGGGCCCCTCAACGGGCACACCAATATAGTCTGCCTGATCCTGGCTCAGCACGGTTAACTTGGCACCGATTCTCTCCAAGTGCAGGCGCGCCACCTCCTCATCAAGGAATTTAGGCAGAATATGCACACCCACTGCATACTTTTCTGGTGTGACAAAAAACTCAATCTGCGCCAATACTTGATTGGTAAACGAGTTGGACATCACAAAGCTTGGATGACCAGTAGCACAACCCAGATTAACCAAACGACCTTCAGCCAGCATGATAATTCGTTTGCCATCGGGAAAAATAATATGGTCTACCTGTGGTTTGATATTTTCCCACTGGTATTTTTTAACACCTGCAATATCGATTTCATTATCAAAGTGACCAATATTACAGACAATCGCCTGATTTTTCATGGCCACCATATGGTCGTGGCAGATAATATCTTTGTTGCCCGTAGTCGTTACAAAGATATCAACCGATGGTGCGACATCATCCAGAGTAACCACACGATACCCTTCCATCGCCGCCTGCAGAGCGCAGATAGGGTCAACCTCGGTCACCCAGACAGTCGCGCCAAGACCACGCAGTGATTGTGCACACCCCTTGCCCACATCACCATAACCACAGACCAAGGCAACTTTACCAGCAATCATCACATCGGTAGCACGCTTAATGCCATCAACCAGTGACTCACGACAGCCGTATAGGTTGTCAAATTTTGATTTGGTAACAGAGTCGTTCACATTCATCGCCGGAAACAGCAGCTCACCGCTCTCAACCATCTCATAAAGGCGGTGCACGCCGGTGGTGGTCTCTTCAGTTACGCCTCGGATATTTTTCGCCTGTTTATGCCAATATTGTGGATCTTTAGCAATGGTGCGCCTCAACACCTCAAGAATACATGTGTACTCATCATTATCATCAGCACTCGCATCGGGGACCGCTCCGGCATTTTCAAACTCAACGCCTTTGTGAACCAGAAGCGTTGCATCACCCCCATCATCAAGAATCATGTTGGCGGTTTCACCATTAGGCCAGTTGAATGCCTGTTCAGTACACCACCAATACTCTTCGAGTGTTTCACCCTTCCAAGCAAAAACAGGGATTTTTTGCGCAGCAATTGCCGCCGCCGCATGATCCTGGGTAGAGAAGATATTACATGAAACCCAGCGCACCTCAGCACCCAGCACCACCAATGTTTCGATTAAGACAGCTGTCTGAATAGTCATGTGTAGGCTACCCATAATGCGGGCACCCTGGAGGGGTTTACTTTCACCAAACTTTCGACGCAGCGCCATCAAGCCTGGCATTTCGGTTTCAGCTATTTTGATCTCTTTATGACCCCAATCGGCCAGTGAAATATCAGCAACTTTGTAATCCGTAAATTCAGTCATTTTTTTCTCCGAATAAACACAGCGCCGTTAAAAGTTTAACGCCAACTACCGAGCCTGGCAGGATTAACCTGTTGCAGCGCTTCTCAGTAATCGGCATGATTAAAAATCAATTTATAAACCAGCCGCATCTCGTAATGCATCTGCTTTATCGGTTTTTTCCCAGGTAAACAGGGGCTCTTCACGGCCAAAATGTCCATAAGCGGCCGTGGATGCGTAACGGGGTTTAAGTAGATCCAGCATTTCGATAATGCCACGGGGGCGCAGGTCGAAGTGCTCACGAACCAGCTCAATAATCCGTGACTCTTCAAGCTGGCCGGTTCCAAAGGTATCAATACTGATAGAGGTTGGCTCGGCAACGCCGATGGCATAAGAAATTTGAATTTCACAACGATCGGCTACTCCGGCTGCCACCAGGTTTTTTGCCACATAACGCCCAGCATAAGCAGCCGATCGGTCTACCTTGCTGGGGTCTTTACCAGAGAAACAGCCGCCACCATGGCGTGCCATGCCACCGTAGGTATCAACAATAATTTTTCGCCCGGTCAAGCCACAATCACCCACTGGGCCGCCAATCACAAAACGACCCGTTGGGTTGATATAAAAACGGGTCTGGCTATCTATCCATGCCTCTGGAAGTGTCGGTAAAATGATCTCATCCATCACCGCCTCTTTGAGCGTTTCATGGGCAATATCCGGTGTATGTTGGGTCGAGAGCACCACCGCTTCAATCCCCACCGGCTTGCCATCTTCATAGCGAAAAGTGACCTGGCTTTTAGCATCTGGACGCAACCACGGCAGAGTGCCATTTTTGCGCAGCTCCGCCTGGCGTTTAACCAGCCGATGAGCGTAGGTGATCGGTGCAGGCATCAATACATCCGTTTCATTACTGGCGTAACCAAACATCATCCCCTGATCACCCGCGCCCATATCCTTGTTTTCACCTTCATCAACGCCCATTGCAATATCAACAGACTGCTTATCGATGGAGGTCAGTACCGCACAAGATTCGTAATCGAACCCCATATCGGAGCTGTTATAACCGATCCCTTTGATTGTTTTGCGTATCACGTCCTGCATATCGACCCAGGCAGAGGTGGTAATTTCACCGGAGATGATGACCATTCCAGTGTTAACCAGTGTCTCACAGGCGACACGCGCCAGGTGATCCTGCTCAAGAATCGCATCGAGAATCGCATCTGAAATTTGATCTGCAACCTTGTCCGGGTGCCCTTCAGAGACCGATTCAGAAGTAAAAAGGTGCTGTTTTGCCATTGTTAATACCTCTATTAAAGATCTCTATCTCATATTAATTTTGTAACGAAGTGCTCTCCGATTTGGATGAACGCTCCTGTTTAGCCTTGCGAATAAACGTACGAAAAAACACAAAAAACACCGCAAAGAAGAGACCAAGAACCATCCCTAAAATAACGATCAGTGCCCGTTTTGGTTTTATTTTTTTCTCGGGGACAACCGCAGGGTCAATCACTTTAAAAGCATATTCAACCCGCACATTGGCCAGCATGGTTTTTTTTGTTTCATCTTCAATCAGGCCATAGAGCATCTGTTGCATCTCCAAGACACTGGTTTGGCTGATCTGCTGATTCAGGTAGTCAATGCTTTGAGTCGCCTCCTCAATTGCATGGCGTCGCATGTGCTCATTTAATACCACCACCAGTTTATTTGCCCAGCTAGCCGCTATAACAGGATCTTTCCAGCTGATTGACAGTTGGATCATACCGTTTTCTTTGCTGGTGCTCGTTGAAAGCACTTGTTTGGTAAAGAGCGCATAGGCATCCCATAGCGTGGGTCGTAACTCAGGCTCACTCTCCTGCCACTGCTCTGCAAACAGTACTGGCAGCAACGACTCCTTAACAAAAAAATCATTCAGAAACAGACGTGACTTCAACACCGCAAGTCCCTCCTCAGCGCCACCACCAAGGGAGCCTGAAACACCGACCAAAGAGGCCAGCCCTCCCAAGCCGCCTAAAGAGATTCCGCCACCCTCCTCCGCCCCGGCAGGTGCTAACAGAACTTCCGCTTTATAGATGGGTGTCGTCAGGAGTGCAATCACAATGGCGAGCGTTGTAAATGAAGTTGTAATGAGTACAATCAGCCATCGATTACTCCACAATAGATCCCAGTATTCCAAAAGGTCGATCTCATCTTCGGCCTCAGAATAGTATCCTTGAGGCACTAGACATGGCTCACCACACTGGCTATCCGCTTTAAATGCTTTTTTAGTCATAACTAGAGCAACCCAACCGCATTCCAGCTGGCAACCGCAATACCCAACTGATAAACAATTTGACTCACATTAGTCCAGAGGCGCAGGGTGCTCAGATAATCCACATCCAGCGGTACTATGATGGTATCCCCCGGTTTTAATTTGATGCCAGACTTAAACCAACCAAGCCCTGAGGTAACAACAGCACCATTGGCCCTTACCACATACACCCTGGCATCATCAGCCCGCTGCGTCAGGCCACCACTTTGATTGATATATTCAGCAACAGAGAGGCTACCGTCATATAAATGTGACGTGGGATGAAAAACTTCACCCAGGATTGAAACCTCTTGGGTTTTGCTCGGGACAATCAGGCGATCACCCGATTTAAGGACAATATCTCTACGCTCATCGCCAGAGAGCACCGCTTCAAGGTCGATGACCAAACGTCCGAGAGCTTTAGTTGACTCTAACCTTGAGGCCAAATCGTTGCCAACAATAACCGCACCCTGCGAAGCGGCACCGGTCATACTCGCTTTTTCAAGGTTGATCGCAGCAATCTCCCTCTCTAGGCGCATACGCATATCATCCAGATTTCGCTGCTCCTTGATTCGCAACTCTTCACGTAAAAAAATCGCAGCCTGGGGGTAAGCCTGCTCAGTAACACCTCCGGCACGAGCCATCACATCGGCAAGTGTTTCACCTTCCAGAAAAGCATAAGTACCCGGAAATCTCACCTCGCCTTTGAGTTCAACACTTTTTCCATCTCGCCAGTTGGGTAGCTGTTTAATCGTCAGCGAATCATAAGGCTCCAATAGTTGATCAAAGGATCTATCCCCTGCCAGAATTTGAGTCAGATTCACAACCCGATGCTCAATCTCCCGAGTGCTGGAATCCTTAATGATATATCGACTTAACTCCGCTTCTAATGAATAGGCTGACTCTTTAAGATAACCCGCCGCTCGAACAAGATCACTTAAATACATCCCCTCTTCTAGCGGATATTGCCCCGGATTTTTAACCGGCCCGGTGATAGTGACAACCTGGCGTGGCTCATTAAAGTCAGCTTGCTGCGCCAACCTAGAGAGCAAACCACTGAGCTGATCCTGACGCGACTCTGCCTGATTAAAGAAATAGGCGGTATCCCGCGCCTCAAGTAGCGGGTCAACCGTAACATCTCCATTTTCAGTCAGATCATAGCTCTTCAATTTCAGCTTTCTGGCGGCGCCCATTTCGCTCTGAACCAGCACATAGGAGAGATCTGTCTCCGGCAACACATCAACCGTGGCCTTAACAAGATCGGAGAGGTGCATCCCTTCGGTTAAAGGATAAACCCCCGAATGACGCACATTACCTAAGAGTGTGACGATTTTCTCTGGTGCATCCGGGCGGCCCTGATTCCTGAGCTGCTCGACCAACGGTTTAAGCATTTCGTTACGTTTGCCATACAGGCCAAACACCATCAGCATGTCGCGCTCAAAAATCTCGATATTTTTTTCACTGTTCGGTGATCTTAAAATATCACCAAGCGAGACATGCAGAATCATAATATGACGTTCAGACCCTGTTTCACGACGGATCAAAGCATACTGAAGGTCTGCCTGGGGCTTCAGGTCATCAATCGAGGGGATTAAATCCGACACACGCATCCCCTCAAACCACTGATATCGAGCCGGACGCTCGACATGACCCCTCAATAATACGGTATTTTCAATCTTATCCAGCACCGAGCTAACGGTAATCGAGTCACCCGCTAAAATTTGCTGATGAGTCGCTTTTTTATTGCTCAAATCAATATCGAGCAGGCGACGTTCGTTGGCCTCATCAATACGAATAATACGCGATGCTTGTGGATAGGCTGTCGGTAGCATGCCACCGGCAAAGGCCAAGACATCGGCAATGGTTTGTCTGCCCTTAAGCTCATAAATAGCCGGACGGATAACGGCTCCCTCAATTTTTACCACATCACCTATCGGAGGAACAAAAATCACATCCCCTGGCTGCAACCTCCGGTCGGCACGGGTATCGCCCCTCATGAGTAAGTCATACAGATCAAACTCGGAGATCACCTCGCCACGACGCTTTAACTCGATCCGCCGTAGCGAACCCAAAGGGGTGACGCCGCCACTATTGAATAGCGCATTGGTTAAAGTAGATAACGCACTCACTGTATAAGAGCCGGCGTGTTTTACATTACCCATCACAAAAATACGGATCGAGCGCAGCGTACCCATGGAAATGTGTGATTGAACACCAATAAACTGCTTTTTAATGCGTTGAGTTAACTGTTTTTTAACCTCATCAAAACTCAAGCCAGCAACACTGATAACGCCAACACGGGGGAAATTTAGCGAGCCATCTCGCGAAACTATCAGGCTATAATCAGCATTTTCTTTACCAAAAATCTGTATATATATTTCATCACCGGGGCCAATTATATAATCACTCGGTACCGGGATATCTGCCGCAGGTGCGAAAGCGCTCGGACTCCCCCTAAAAACATCATACCCAAAATGGGGAGTCTTATTTTCAGCCGCAGGCGGTTCAATAAAAATATTACTTATTTTCTCCTGCTTTTGCTGATGCTGCTCTCTCTCTTCAACGGTCTCTTCAACGATGGGTGGTATGACCTGCGGAGTATTGACTTGGTCTTGCCAGTTACCGCGCTGGGTAGGAGGCGAAACATCGCCACTCACACCGTACTGCTCCAACAGCCGCTCTTGCTCCTCTCCACTTAAGGATTGAAACAGCTGAATTTGTTGCGGCGTGGGTACCGCGACTGCCAACGAACTGGCCACAGTAGACAAAATCAATAGAATAAATAACTTTTTAAACATTAACCTAAAAATCTCCAGACTAGATATTTCTCTAGGAGGCAGCCGAGCTGAGGTGATCGTCTCGAAAGAACGTCACTCAACGTCAACAGCCTCCTGATTATCTGCTATTAGAAATGGCTCAGAAGATTAACACAGTATAAAGCCAATATATAAGCAGAAAAGTGTTACTGTGCAGAGGCAATCGCAGAAAATCGATAGATGAGTGACAGCTGAATCAGATGAGCACTCAACGACCCTTCCAGTGCTTCAAAGCGCCCTGCCACCGCTTCCAGTGCAATTTGTTTATTGATTTCATACTCGGCGGTTAAATAGTAATGCCCCACCAGACCATCGCCAACCGCTAAACCACCACCACCCGCCGAGCCCACACCCACTTCCCCCCCAAAAAATAGCGCGTTTGTAATGGGCTGTCGATACCCTAAAGCAAACATCCCCGCAGCATATCCGCCAGCCCCTCCGGCATAGGCACCGATGGCTTGTCCAGAGAGGTAGAGGTTCGGTGTTACAAACAGATCCACCGCCATACCCACCAGATCCACTCGCACGTTATTCGCGACACCTGAGCCTGGCTTTCGCATCACACTCCCGGTTACTGGAAGGTAACTTTGATGCAACATGCGCACGCGCCAATCACGACGCGTCAAACCAAGGTCGGTTAGCAGCGGTCTGGATAGCGTTGAAATACCGAGTGAATCATATTGATAGCCCGCAGATAGCGTATAACTGGTAGCTGAAAAATCACCACCGGGTGCGATAATATAGCCCGCCTCAAGCCCAAGGGTGAATGCGTCACTCAACGACAGGCTTAAACCCAGCTCGGTGGCAACAATAAAGCCCCCTCCGGTCTCCACCCGGCCACCTCCCGCAGATCCTGCTTGCAGCTCAACATTACCGGTTATAACCGATGTAAGTGGCCACGCCACACCTGCAATCAACCCGAGCTGGGCAAACCCATCAACTTCACCACCATTAGCACCGTAGGTTGCCAAGCCGGTATAAAATGAGTCCACAGGAAAATAGCGTATCTTGGCACCCAGCAGCCGCATGGCATCCGGGTGGGTTCGCCCTGTGGTCATTCGGGAGCCTGAAGTGGGGTAGTACTGTTTAAACTGGGCTAAAAACTGATAGCGTTCAAGGCCAACATTTTTACCCACATTCAATAAAGAGAGCAGATCATCATCCAGATTTGCCACATCATAATCTACAGGCGAGAAGAGCGAGTCAAAGCGTCGACGATAACCCAATGTCAACTGTTCGCTACTGATGTCACCATTTGGGAACTGTACACCACTCACACCCAAAGAGTAGGTGTTATGGCCTGATAGGTACTCAACGGCGAGTGACTCTCGCAACATCAAACCGCCCCCTTGTGGCGCAGAGCCACCACCACCACCACCCACAAATCCACCGACATTGAGTTGCCATGAGGTGCTTAAAGGGAAAGTTCGGCCAAACTCAAGACCAATGGTATAAAAACCACCCCGCTGCCCACTGACCGCGCTGTATGTTCCCAAGCCACCGTACCATGGCCCCTGCCGACGCAGATAGCTGCCGCCCAAAAGCCCCATGGACTCCTTTCCTGGCAGAAGTACATTCTCATATGTAAAGCGATACTCACCCACGAGGGGCGTTAACTGATCAGCAAAGCTTACCGCTGGCATTATGGTGAGCGCCAACATCAGCGCCAACAGGTTGTTTTTATAAAATGTCATTTTGAACCAATAAAAAAACCGGGACCAGAGAATAGGGCCCGGTTATAAAAGTCAGTGTACTGATCCCTACTGTTGCGTGGCGGTTAAAATTTTGCGATTGGCCTCAACGGTCTTGCGCCCAATGCCTTTAACCTTGACCAGTTCATCAACTGACGAAAAAAGGCCATTCTTTTCACGGTAACGTACAATATCCAACGCTTTTTTATCACCCACGCCCTTCACATGCTTGGCGATCGTCGAGTGATCTGCGCTGTTAATATCCACCACCACATCCGCCATCAAAACAACTGGCAAACACAACCATAGCAACAATAAAACCATCTTAATTCGCGACATAATATACCCTCCATAGTATTTCCTTGTCTGCACACGACTAACCCGAATAATTCATACCTTGCGCACAATTTGATAAAACACCCGAGTTAATTCAGTGCACTGAAAAGGTAGCGACATCCACAGCTAACGTCAAGCACTACTGTAACCCCCTGCACCTGTCATTTTTTACGGAGGTGGAAATCACTCTCATTTATTCTAAAGATCACTATATAATAGGGCGACCACTGACCTACAACAAAAAAACTGAACAACCACCCACCTAAGAGAGAATGATGAGTCAGCATACAATTGAAGAGCGTGTTATTGCGCTGGCAGCACTTTATCAAGCCACCGCACTCGTACAGCAAGCGGCACGAAGTGGGCAAGTCGAAAGTGAGCCTTTTCGGCGTTCAATCGAAAGTATATTGGTTACTGATGCTACAAATAGTGCTGAAATCTATGGTGGAATCGAAGGAGTTGCCCATGGGTTGAAGGCCCTCACCCAGCAGACATCAACCAAAAACCCGCAAGATGTGGAGATCACCCGCTACGCGCTTAGCCTGATACACCTTGAGCGCAAACTAAGTAAGCACCCCAAGTTGCAGCAGCATCTTGGCCAAGGGATCGAAAACGTCATCACCCAAGCTGAGCACTTTTCATCAACCCATGAGAATGTAATTGCAAATTTAGGCGGGCTCTATTCCGATACCATCAGCAACATCCCGCCAAAAATAATGATTGATGGTGAGCAGGGCCACCTGAACAATCCAGCCAATGCAAACAAAGTGCGCGCCCTGTTACTCGCCGGTATGCGTGCGGTTATTTTATGGCGGCAATGTGGCGGCAACCGATTTCAGTTGCTATTTCAGCGCAAAAAATTACTGGCGACTGCTCAAGCTCTTTTATCAAACTTATCACTCCCAACAGACCGGTCAGCGTAGCTGGCAGCGATTACCTGCCACAAGATAGCGACGAGCAAGATGCGCCTCCGCATTTATCCGTTCCGTTTCCGGGAGAGTAAACTGTAAATAGTATTGCCAGCTTTGATACGCATCCGCACAACGCCCCATTCTCTCCTGAATAATGGCACTCATGCGGACATACTCAGCCTTAAAGGGGGCCAACCTTCTCGCCTGATAGGTGAAGTCCAGTGCCTTATCCAAAAAGTTGTCTGGCCTCACCCCTTTGGCGACCTCTTCAAGATGCAGCCATGCCATATTATTTAGCCATGAATGTCCGGTTTTTTGGGTACGATAAGCCATTATGAGGTAGCTGCGGGCTTCCACAAGCCTCCCTTCAAAGAGAAAAATGGTTCCCATCGCCTCAAGGACAGAGGCGTTATCAGGCTCCAGTTTTAGCGCATGTTCAATATTGGGTATAGCATCATCATAATGCCCTTGGTCGATGTAATAACGGCCAAGATTTGACCAGCTACGGGCGCTGTTTGGTGCGTGCTGGGTCGAGTTGATCAACAGCGCCTCCGTTGTCTGCCACTCGGGGATACGTTGGAATGTCGCCGTTGCCAAACCGGCAATTAGCAGCGTGGTCACTGCAAGCAGTGGCCAAGCCATTTTATGGTAACGTTGCAACAGGTAAGCCAGCCCCACTGCAAACAACCCGCTCAAACCCACCAATGGCAGGTACATCCGGTGTTCGAACACCATTTCAAGTCCGATAAAGCTACTCTCCACCGAGAGCGTTACCGGCAACCAGAGCATCAAAAAGGCGATAATACGCAGCCCCCGACGCGACCAAAGATAAATGGCCGTCATACACCAAGCCACTATCGCCAGCAGTGCCACCAGCGTTGAGACCGGATTGAAGAGAGATCGAGAGAGCACAAAGTCATGCTCCAGTGAAAAACGATCGGGTAGTGGCCAGAAAACCTGAGAGAGATAGAAAAAGATAACCCGTGGCTGAGTAAGCAAGCGCTCCTCCATGGTGAAATCACGGATTGCATAAAAGCTATGAAAATAGCGACCTAGGGCACCCACATCAGCAATGGCCAATAGTGCCAGTATCATCCCGCTGGCTATAGGCAATATCAAGACAGTACGGTCAAATCGATTATAAAAAAGAGTTGTGGCGCGATTGCGAACCACACAATACTCGGCCAGTAATATCAACAGCGGTGTTATCCAGGCCAGCTCTTTGCTCATCATTCCGGCCAGCAGTGAGATCAAGCAAATTGCAAAGCCACTGATTTTAGTCAGGGTGTGCTTTGATGAGCGCGCCAAAAGGTAACTCACCACAGAGAGTAGCGTAAACAGTGTTGCCAGCGAGGTCATGCGCTGCACAATATAGCTCACCCCTTGCACTTGTATCGGGTGAAGAGCCCACAGCGCAGCTGCTGAAAAAGCAGCTAACATGATCGGTATTGATGAACGATTAAAATAACGCTGCAACAGCAGCACAAACAACCCCATCACCAGCAGTGCGTTAATCGAATGAATCAGCAGGTTGGTTTGTAAAAAAGCGGCTGCGCTACCTCCACCGCGCCACCAATCGACTGCAAACGTCACACTGGGCAAGGGGCGTGGCGAGTGGTAGGCATTGACACCCGCATCCCATAGGTTATCAAACGAAAATTGCGTCACATGGATAGGGGCGTGTTCGAGAATGCTGTAACGATCATCAAAATGGAATGTATTGTTGCTGTTTTGCTGGTATGTCACGGCGATCAGCAGCAATAACAACAGCGAAAGCACACTAAAAACAAAACCGGGTGATCTAACTACTTTTTTATACATTAGTAACTCTGGTTAACTCGACTTTTATTGCTGGGTTGGCTATTTTTCAGTCACTACAAAAAAGATCACGTGTATATATTTTATCCAAGACATCCTTAATCTCATCTGATAGTCGGTTTGCCACAATCACATCCGAGATCTGTTTAAACTCATCCAGATCCGTCACCACCCTTGAGTTGAAAAACTCGGGCACCTCAAGCACCGGTTCAAAAATCACAACATCAATCCCCTTCGCCTTGATACGCTTCATAATCCCTTGAATGGATGAGGCGCGAAAATTATCAGAGCCGCTCTTCATAATCAGTCGATAGATCCCCACGACGCTGGGGTTACGCTTTATGATTGAGTCGGCAATAAAATCCTTACGGGTGCTGTTGGCATCAACTATTGCACGAATAAGGCTATTGGGCACTTCCCGGTAATTGGCCAGCAGCTGCTTGGTATCTTTTGGCAAGCAGTAACCACCGTAGCCGAATGATGGATTGTTATAGTGGCTACCAATACGCGGATCCAGACCCACACCCTCTATAATTTGGCGGCTGTTGAGACCATGTATCTGGGCATAACTGTCCAACTCATTGAAAAAAGCAACACGCATGGCCAGGTAGGTGTTGGAAAACAGCTTAATAGCCTCTGCTTCTGTCGAATCAATAAACAGCACATCGATATTCTCTTTGTTCGCACCCTCAAGCAGCAGTTCAGAAAATTTTTCCGCTCGCGCAGAACATTCACCAATAATAATACGTGATGGATACAGATTATCGTGGAGTGCTTTGCCTTCCCGTAAAAACTCAGGTGAAAAGATAATATTGTCACACGCCATTTTATTTTTAATTTTAGCGGTATATCCAACAGGAACGGTCGATTTCAGAATCATCACCGCATGCGGGTTAATTGCGATTACATCATGAATAACCGACTCAACCGATTCGGTATTAAAATAGTTGGTTTCAGGATCATAATCGGTCGGTGTGGCGATAATCACAAAGTCCGCGCCAACATAAGCGGCCTTTTTATCCATCGTCGCTGTGAAGTTCAACTCTTTTTTTGCGAGAAAGTGCTCAATTTCACTATCTTGAATGGGTGATTTCCCTGTGTTGAGCAGCTCAATTTTCTCTTGGATAATATCCAATGCCACCACTTCATGGTGTTGTGCCAATAACATGGCATTCGACAAACCAACGTATCCCGTACCTGCAACCGCAATTTTCATAGCTCATTTCCAACTTTACAAGCGAGCATTAGACCATACCCGTTTCCTCACCAGCAAGCGCCAGCGCGTGACATCTGTAGATTACCTACCCAATCTGGATGAGATCAAGGGAGTAAGTTTTTCCGCCCCTCCTGTATCGACTGGGTCGAACCGTCCAAAAACTGGCGCGCCTCCTCCATCATATCCGGGTCGGTGTACAACGGCATCTCCTCTTTAGTGAGAAACAGTGCCAACGCAAACCCAACCACTACACCTACAACAAAACCTAAAACCAATTTATTCATAATATGATGCCATCCACAGCCACTTTCATTTGAATATCTTTAGCATAACCACAATAGCCACGATGACAAGCCTTGAGATTGGAGATAAAACCAAATCGAGCACTTTGCACCATCAGCACCTTTAATAGCGTAGTCAGCTCAGGTACAATGATATTCAATCCCCACAAGCTCACAGATTGACCATGACCCCAGACCAATATTGCCAGGATAAAGCGGCCTCCAGCGGCTCAAGTTTCTACTATAGCTTTATGTTCCTGCCTGCTGAGCAGCGTCAGGCTATTGTCGCCCTTTATGCCTTCTGCCGTGAGGTAGATGATGTTGTGGATGAGTGCAGCGACCCAGGCCTTGCACGCATTAAATTGCAATGGTGGCGTGATGAAATCGGCAAGATTTTTGATGGTGAGCCTACTCAACCTGTTGCGCAGGCGCTTAAACAGAGTGTAAGTAAGTTCAACCTGCCACTGGAGCATTTCCTTGAGATCATCGACGGTATGGAGATGGATCTCAATCAGGTACGCTACCGCAGCTTTAAAGAGCTCCAACTCTACTGCTACCGTGTTGCCTCAGTGGTCGGCCTCATGGCCGCTGAAATATTTGGCTTCGAAGATCGCCAAACCCTCGATTACGCCCTCAACCTCGGGCTCGCTTTCCAGCTCACCAATATTGTGCGTGATGTGCGTGAAGATGCCATGCTCGGTCGCATCTACCTTCCCAGCGATGAGTTGGCTGAATTTGGTGTCAGCGAACAGGATATTCTGAGTGGACAACAGACAGAGGCGGTCACCCAACTCATACGGTTCCAGGCGCAACGCGCCCATGAGTACTATCAAAAAGCTTTTGAACTACTCCCAGAGCCAGACCGTTTCAAACAACGCAGCGGCATTATTATGGCGGCTATCTACCAGGCCACACTCGCTGAAATTGAAAAAGATAACTACAACGTACTCAAGCACCGCATCAAGCTCACCCCGCTACGCAAACTGTGGCTCGCGTGGAAAACAGCACGCAGTGAAAAACGACGCAAAAAAAGCTTTAAAGCAGCATAAACAGTGCGGCACACCAAGCCGTTGATAATCCATTCATATAAAGACAATTATCATGCAGACAATTCCACAAGCGTATCGAGCAGAGGCCGGTTGTTTGGCTGAGCGGGTTATTTTAGTGACTGGTGCCACATCGGGCATCGGTGCAACGGCCGCCGAGACCTTCGCCAACCATGGGGCAACCATTATACTACTGGGACGAAAACAGCGCGCACTTGAGCAAATCTACGACCGAATAGAGGCATCAGGAGCACCCAAGCCCGCCATCATCCCCTGCAACTTGGAGACAGCCACCCGGCAAGACTTCCAAACCTTGGCGGGGAAAATCGAACAGGAGTTTGGTCAGCTGGATGGTATTCTGCACAACGCGGCTACACTGGGTTCGCTAACCCCTATCGAGCACTACTCCGCTGTCGAATGGAATAAGGTGATGCAAGTCAACCTCACAGCACCGGTTTTTTTGACACAAGCCTGCTTAAACATATTAAAAAAATCACCCGATGCCAGCATCCTTTTCACCTCAGACAGCGTTGGCCGCAAGGCACGCGCATACTGGGGAGGATACAGCATCAGTAAATTTGGTATTGAGTCACTCACCCAGATACTGGCAGATGAGCTTGAAGAGAATACCAACATTCGGGTTAACAACATTGACCCAGGTGCCCTGCTTACCCGCTTTCGGAAAAATGCCTACCCCGGCGAAAGCAATGAAGCGCTACGTCAACCCACAGAGATTATGGATGACTACCTCTACCTGATCGGCCCCGACAGCAAAGGTGTCAATGGTGTAGCATTTACCGCCCGCTCCTGATTTTTGACGTTGTTAGCGTCAAAAATGCCGCATAGCGTGCTTGAAAACCGTGAGCGGCCACTCTATTGCCGCTACACGAATACCAGCAACAATAGCTAGTAGCTTGTTTATTAAACGAATAATTACAATAAAATAAAAACGGCATGTTTTTCGCATAATCCCCAGTAAGATCAATTTTCCGGAGATTGTCAAAATGTCTACAGCCATCCCCTTTGTCGCTGACACATTGACCGGCATCACCAGGCAACACAAAAAAAATGTCGTTGTGAACCGTGCCCGTATTGAAGCGTTTAGTGATCAGGCCTCGCAATTCACCGGCCTGCTGCAGACATCACTTGAGCTGCCCGTGGTATTAAATATATTTGCCGAACAGACAGAAAAAGTACTCCCTTTTGCCGGCATCACCTACACCAGCGCCGAGAGCAAAGAGGATATTACTATTGGCGAACGTGGCCGCCACAGCTGTAGTTACCGACTCACCCTAGAAACAGAGACCCTGGGTGAAATTTGCATCAGCCGCCGCCAACACTTTAGCGAAGATGATCTGGAGCTGTTTGAAAAACTGATCGCACTATTGCTCTACCCGCTGCGTAACTGCCTGCAATTCCAAAAAGCGACCAAAGCCGCAAGCAAAGATCCCCTAACAGGCCTGGACAATCGCCGCAGCATGGATGAACACATTGCCCATGAAAGCAAGCTGGCCCTGCGCTACGGCAATCCGCTGGCGATGTTAGTACTCGACATTGACCACTTCAAGCGCATTAACGATAACCACGGGCACAAAGCGGGTGACTGTCTAATAAAGGCGTTTGCTGACGTCATGATAAGTACTGCCCGCACCACTGATTACGCCTTCCGCTATGGCGGTGAAGAGTTTGTAATGCTGCTGCCAAACACCAGCCCCGAAGGTGCAATGCTGGTAGCGGAGCGTATGCGCCAAACCGTAGAACAGACCAAATGCATCTGCCACGGAGAGACCTTAACCATGACCATCAGCATTGGCGCCTCCTATCTCACTAGTCAGGACCGCGATGACAGCTTGTTCCTAAGAGCCGACGACGCACTCTACAAGGCCAAAAACAGTGGTCGAAACCGGGTTTGTAGTAGCGCTTAAGTTGGGGTTAACTCGCCGAGAAAGCATCTGAACAGCTCATGACTGCGTTACGCTGACCAAAACCATCTCATTTATCCCGCGCCTCTATCTGAGTAGCAGTGCGATAATTATAATGGCAAATATCAATGAGACAGATTGCCAAAAAAGCACTGGGTTACGCTCTAGCAGTGGCGGTTTCGTTCTGTTGATAAAGCTTTTATTGGGACGACGCAGGTCATAGATAAATTCTGATATTGTGTCGTATCGCTTAGCGGGATCCGGATGAATCGATTTTTTGATCGCCTCATCAACCCAGACAGGTATTTCACGCTCATCATCCAGCACACCTTGGTATTTCAACCTTCGCTGTGCGGCTTTGGTGCGCGACTTGGCCACATGCGTCCCATAGGGCAGCTTTCCAGATAGCATCTGATAGCAGATCACCCCGAGTGAAAACATATCCGAACGCTCGGTACTCACTTCGCCAAGAAAACACTCTGGTGCGCTATACAGTGCTGTGCCCAACACCTCCTGCTGCTCAATACTGTTCGTAACACCTACCAGGCCGGCCACCCGAACAGAGCCAAAATCGATAATTTTTGCTGTCCCCACCTCATCAATCATAATATTATCGGGCCTCAGGTCCTGATGAAACATCTCCTGACGATGAAAAGCCCGCAACCCGATGGCAATTTGCTCCACAAGGGTGCGCACCTCCTCAATATCAGGCTGAGGATTGTCGGTCATCCACTGTTTCAGCGTCTGTCCTTTGATAAATTCAGTAACAATATAGAGATAATTTCTCTTGCGGGTTTGCAAGCAAGGTTTTAGTACGTGGGCATTATTGATGCGACGAGCAACCCACTCCTCCATTAGAAAGCGCTCCAGATACTCAGGGTTATTGCGAAGATCGACCGAGGGAATTTTCAAAACAACCTGCTCTCTGCTCTCCACATCAACCGCCAGATAGATATGACTACGGTGACTAATTCGCAGCTCACGGATCATCTCATAACCATCAAACACCATCCTCGCTTTAAGCTCGGGAGGAAAGGGTAGTTTGGTCAGTTGCTTATAGGCCTCTCCAACATCTTGACTGGGAAGCTTGTCGATTCTGACAATTTGAACACTGAGGTTATCTGTACTCCCCTGTTGAAAAGCCTCTTTAATAATCAGCGAAGCCGCTTTGTCTAAGTCAGTACCGTGAGAGCGGATTGTCTCAATAATAAAATCATCGGCGGCATACTCATAAACACCATCGGTTGCCAACACATAGAGGTCCCCTACTTCCAAGATAAAGGATTGATAATCCAACTCAAGTTCATCTCCCATACCCAACGCACGTTTCAGATAACTTTTATCCTTTGAAACCCAAAGCCGGTGATCTTCGGTGATCTGTTCGAGACTGTTTTTGAGCAGGCGGTAAACACGGGTATCCCCCACATGAAAAACGTGCGCAGTATTAGAGCGTATCACCAACGCAGTGAAGGTACAGACATAACCCTTATCGGGCAAATAGCGGTAGGGACTGTTGCGGGTTTGCAGGTAAAGCCAGGAGTTGGCCGCCTTCAATACCCGCTGTACAGACGTTTTAACCGTCCAGGATTCTGGCGTGCAAAAGTAGTCTTCCAAAAAACTTTTAATGGCAACTTCACTGGCGTGCTGGCTCACTTCACTGCTGCTGATACCATCGGCCAGAGCAATCGCGATACCCTTTGAGGTTAACAGCGGCTCTTTTGGTACGCAGGCACCATGGAAATCCTGATTAACCTCCTTGCGCCCCTTATCCGACCCTTGGCCAATAGAGACTTTTAACTGATTCAACATCGTAAGCTAACCCATCGCCATACCGGCCGTAAGCAATAAAACAAGAGGAGACCGGTCGTAAAATTGATTTACAACAAAATTACCGGCCGGTTATACAGTTTTTCATTGCCCTTAAAAGCAGAAAATATTGTAACTAATCAGCGCATTCATCACTCACCTCACGTCGAGGAAGAGCATAAACACGCTGCATAGTTACGAAATATTTATGATTTACTTGCTAATTTTTCGATCAGGGCTGGTTCTAACATGGGTGTAATAGAGTGGTAGTGCCACAAACACCAAGCCACCGACCAAATTGCCCAGTACGGTAGGTAGCTCATTCCAGAGAAGGTAATCGGAGACGGTAAAATCGCCGCCCATAATCATTGAGAACGGGAACAAAAACATATTTACGATTGAGTGCTCAAAACCCATATAGAAGAACAACATAATCGGCATCCACATGGCCGCGATTTTACCGGTAGCAGAGGTAGAGATCATCGCCCCCACAACCCCCATAGAGACCATCCAGTTACACAACATGCCACGCATAAAGATGGTCAGCCATCCCTCAACACCATGCTCTTTATAGCCCAGCGTTCGAGACTCACCGATATGCCCCACTTTATCAGCAACGGCACCTCCGTCGATATTGTAACCGTAGGTCAAAACAAAAGACATGATGACGGCAACCGTCAGCGCTCCCCCCAGGTTCCCCAAAAATACCCAGCCCCAGTTGCGCAGCACCTGTCCAATGGTCACACCGGGCCGCTTATCAAGCCAGGCAAGGGGCACTAGGGTAAAAACCCCCGTTAACAAGTCAAACTTCATCAAATACAACATGATAAAGCCCACCGGAAAGAGTATTGACCCCAGTAGCAGCGAGCCGGTTTGAACAATAACAGTAATCGCAAACATCGCCGCAAGCCCAAGCACAGCCCCCGCCATGTAGGCACGAATAACCGTATCCTTGACCGACATATAAACTTTGGACTCCCCCGCATCCACCATTTTTGTAACGAACTCTGACGGCTCTAAATACGACATAACACTCCCCTTTACCCCATAAATATTATTAAAATTACTGTTGTTATTGGGACTTAACCAATCTATACCGTTGAGGCAAAGCAGGTTTTAGGCCAACAACGCAATAATATTAACCAACTGATTATTAGGTGTTTTTTAATGCAAAGAAGATAATCTGCCTGAATGAAAAAACTACCCGCACAAGAACAGTGCAAGGTGCAATCTTATAGTGCAACCACAGACCAACAACAAAAATCACCCAGCCAGAATATTTTGATAATACTCAATGGTGGTGGGAATCACATTCCCCTTGCGATAATGTCGGTTAAACAGGGCCAGTGCGGCTTCTGCTTTCTGCCAACGCTCTGGAGACTGCAATGCCAGCGCCATTGCATCACTTAAAGATACGGGATCCCCCACATCAGCAAAGAAGGCTGTTTCATCGGATAGAATCTCACATGCACCTGTGGTTTTTGTAGTAACGATCGGCACCGCACAAGCCATCACTTCCAGTAAAACGATTCCAAAAGGTTCATCGCGGGATGGCAGTACAAAAACCGCCCCCCGATCAAGGTGCTGCTTCACATCCTCTACCCAACCCACAAAACTAACCTGGTGCTGCAAGCCAAGCTCCAGTAGCCAATTTTGCAACTCATTTCTCCCTACCCCCTCACCGCCAATCAGCAATTTCGCATCCGGTTGCTTCTCGGCGATCAGATGAAAAGCGTGGATCAGATCTATGAAACCTTTTTTGGGTACCATCCGCCCATAAGCTACAAAAATTGGGTTCGTGCTCTTTTTTATTTCAGCAGTCGGTTGAAAATTAGAGAAGTTGGGTATTTTAACGATAGCCTCACCGCTCACCCCCTGACCCTTTAAGTAGTCACGCTGCGCTTCAGTCAGCACAATAAAATAGTTGATGTTTCGGCAATATTTTAATTTGATATTGTTGTGTGTAGTAACCACCGCAGGCAGTGACAACTTGGCTGCTGCGCGCCCACCCATCAGCGCCCCCCGGGAGAGGTGACAATGCACAACGTCCGGCGAAAATCGCTGCATTTTCTTGCACAGGTTGGCCGCTGCAATGAAGTCTATATGGGAGAGAGGGCGGATAAAAGAGGGGTGGATGTTATCGATACCTTCCAGCCGTTTTTTTTGCTGGAAGCGCCTATCCATAATCACCTGAACCTGAATACCCTGCTCAGCCAACCCCTTCACCAGATCAATAAAAATGCGCTCCGCACCACCCCACCCTTTGGATAACATAATTTGAGTAATTCGCATCACTGACACTGCCATCAAATTTAAAGGGTGCCTCTAAAGAGACTGCTATGGAGGCTATAAACATGACTTATTCGTGGCCTCCTCGAAGCACACCAATAGTATTTCCCAATACTTAATTGAACCTGAAGAAGTAGAGAGTAGTGACTTGTCAGCCGATGCTCAGAAGCTTGTCAGAAACGAGAAGAGAGATTAATAAAACCCACAGCCACCCCAAGGTGCACCGCTTTATTCCAAGACCCTCTTGAGTTATTTTCGGCCAACGCAGAGGTTGGCGGGTGATTGATCCGCCAGTTTTTATGGGAATGAGGTAAAATGGTTGCTTTAAGATCTATGTTGAGAGTGAGTGATGGCGGTTAATTGGTATCCTGGGCATATGAACAAGGCTCGCAAAGAGATGAAAAAGGTGATGCCCAGTGTCGACCTGGTAATTGAAGTGATGGATGCCAGAATCCCTTTCAGTAGTGAAAACCCCACGGTGACGGAGCTGCGCGAAGATCGCCCTTGCATCAAAATTCTCAATAAAAATGATCTGGCAGACCCCAAGATCACCCCGCTCTGGCTCGACTACTACGAACAAGAGCATGGCGTAAAAGCAGTGGCTTTGAGCTGCACACACCGCGCCCATGTGCGCGGCAAAATATTAGAGCTTGCCCGCAAGCTACTTCCTCATCGCAATGATGAGTTCCTGAAACCGATTAGGGCAATGATTATGGGAGTGCCCAATGTGGGCAAATCGACACTGATTAATGCACTGGCAGGCCGCAGTGTGGCAAAGGTGGGAGATGAGCCTGCCGTCACAAAACAACAACAGAAGATCTATCTAGAGGGTGGCATTGTACTCTCGGATACGCCCGGTATTCTCTGGCCACGCATGGGAAGTGCCGACTTTGGTTACCGGCTTGCGGTGTCAGGTGCGGTAAAGAACACCGCCATTGAGTTTGAAGATGTGGCGCTGTATGCCGCAAACTATTTTTTAAAGGCCTACCCCGAGGTGATGCTCACACGCTATAAACTCAAGCAGTTACCGGAGAGTGATCTGGCACTGCTGGAGGAGATTGGCCGCAAACGGGGAGGATTACGGCCCGGCGGCCGGGTTGATATGCACAAGGCTTCCGAGGTGCTATTGAATGATTACCGAAGCGGTGCGCTCGGGCGTGTAAGCCTAGAGAGCCCCGCAATGATTGAAGAGGGTGAACAATCCCATGATTGAAGTTGGCCAGTTTAATACCCTTCGGGTGGTAAAAGAGGTGCCGTTTGGTCTCTATCTAGAAGGGGGAGAGTGGGGTGAAATTTTACTGCCTAATAAGTTTGTACCGAGCGGGAGTTCTGTGGGCGATGAACTGGCGGTATTTCTCTACTTCGATTCAGAAGATAAAATTATTGCCACTACCCAGCGCCCCAGAGCAACGCTAGGGCGCTGCGCCTACCTAAAAGTAATTGATGTTAACCGTGTGGGTGCCTTCCTCGACTGGGGGCTGGATAAAGATCTGCTGGTACCCAAGCCCGAGCAGCGTCGCCCAATGGAGAAGGGGAAGTCCTATATTGTCTATCTAAAGCAAGATGGCGAGGGGCGACTTGTTGCCAGCTCCAAGTATGATCGATTTCTCGATAAGTGGCGCTGTCGCTTGATGGAGGGTGATGAGGTGAACCTGTTGATCGCGGAGAGCAGTGACCTAGGACATAAGGTCATTGTGAATGATAGCTACTGGGGCTTGGTGCACTTTGAGGATGTTTTTCAGGAGCTGCGTTACGGTAAACGGATGCGGGGTTACATTAAGCGGGTGCGGGATGATGGCAAGCTGGATGTGACCCTAAGCAGAACCGGTAGCGATAAAATAGCTGATCTGGCCGAACGTATTGTTGCCACCTTACACAAAGAGGGTGGCTTTTTACCCCTGCACGATAAAAGCTCTGCTAGTGAGATCAAGCAAGTACTGGGTGAAAGCAAAAAAAGCTTTAAACGCGCCATTGGCCATCTCTACAAAAAAAATCTGATTGTTATTGAGGCCAATGGTATTCGCTTGGTGAAGGGTGAGGCCGAGTGAAAATATATATTCTGGCGGAGCACGATGAGTTAGCCAAAATTGCGGAGCCCATGGCAGAATTGATTGCAAACTGGTTAACCGAAATGGCATGCCAGCATCTTTCGCTGATCGCGCCAAGTGGTGATGATATGTCGGTGGGATTAAACCTGGAGACCGGCAAGAAAATCTCTTTGAAAGCACCGCTTAACTTCCTCTACTCTCTGGCTAAACAGCACCAAGCCGAATTTATTGTGGGCCGGATAAACGCCGATGGCTTACGGGAAAATATCTGTTTTTTCGGCCATGAAGAGGGTCGCCCTGATATTAATGAAATAGCACACTATTTGGGGCTGAAACGCTGAAGCCTACTACTTTTACAAGCACTTGAAACTCCCCTGAAAAAATCTCTATCGGTCAGCCCCCTTTTATCTGCCACATACGCTACAATAGCGCCCTTTTATCTGTTCAATATTTAGACACTCAGGAACACGCTATGCTCACCACCGCCAATATCACCATGCAGTTTGGTGCCAAACCTCTTTTTGAAGATATCTCCGTCAAGTTTGGTGAGGGTAATCGTTATGGCCTGATCGGCGCTAATGGCTGCGGTAAATCGACACTCATGAAAATATTGGGCGGCGACCTGGAACCTTCCGAGGGCAATGTCTCTAAAGGGCCCGATGAGCGCCTGGGTAAGCTACGCCAAGATCAGTTTGCCTATGAGGAGTGCAGTGTGCTCGATACGGTGATTATGGGGCATGAAGAGCTATGGGAAGTGAAGAAGGAACGTGATCGCATCTACTCATTGCCGGATATGTCGGAAGCTGATGGTATCAAGGTTGCCCACCTTGAAGTGGAGTTTGCGGAGATGGATGGTTACACCGCTGAATCACGCGCTGGTGAGTTGTTGTTGGGGGTTGGTATTCCGATTGAACTGCATACCGGTTCCATGAGTGAAGTGGCTCCTGGTTGGAAATTACGGGTGCTACTGGCCCAGGCGCTCTTCTCTGACCCGGAAATTTTACTCTTGGATGAACCCACCAATAATCTGGACATTAATACCATTCGCTGGTTAGAGGGCGTGTTGAATCAGCGCAACTGCACCATGATTATCATCTCTCATGATCGCCACTTCCTAAACAGCGTCTGCACCCACATGGCCGATCTGGATTTTGGCGAGTTGCGCGTATACCCCGGCAATTACGACGACTACATGCTAGCGTCAACACAAGCCCGTGAACGCCAGCTGTCAGATAACGCCAAAAAGAAGGCGCAAATTGCCGAATTACAGCAGTTTGTCAGTCGTTTTTCAGCGAATGCCTCAAAAGCGAAACAGGCTACCTCTCGCGCCAAGCAGATCGATAAAATTGAGCTGGATGAAATCAAGCCCTCCAGCCGTGTCAACCCATTTATCCGCTTCGAGCAGGCAAAAAAGCTTCACCGCCAAGCCGTTGAAGTCACCGCGTTAGGAAAAAGTTTTGACGGCAAGGTGCTGTTTAATAATTTGAATTTAATGATCGAGGCCGGCGAGCGCATTGCTATCATTGGCCCGAATGGTATCGGCAAAACAACACTATTACGCTGCCTGGTGGGTGAGCTTGAACATGAAAAGGGCAAGATAAAATGGGCAGAAAATGCTCAGCTGGGTTATTTTGCACAGGATCACGCCGCAGACTTTGCTGAGGATGAAAACCTGACGGACTGGATGGGGCGCTGGAGTAAAGAGGGAGATGATGACCAGATGATCCGTGGCACGCTGGGGCGTTTGTTGTTTGGCCGCGACGATTTGGCCAAATCCATTAAGGTGCTCTCTGGTGGAGAGCAGGGACGAATGCTGTTTGGCAAACTGATCCTGCAAAAGCCCAATGTCTTGCTGATGGATGAGCCAACCAATCACCTGGACATGGAGTCGATTGAATCACTCAACCTGGCACTGGAAAACTTTCCTGGCACCCTTCTGTTCGTAAGCCACGATCGTGAATTTGTCTCATCAATTGCAACCCGTATTATTGAGATCACCCCGGATGGGGTTAAGGACTTCTCTGGCAGTTATGACGACTACCTGCGTAGTCAGGGTGTTGTATAAGCTCAACTCGTACCCCTAACTTAGAAGTGGAGAGAGGCTGGGGGTGTGGTACCCCCAAGCTGTGATGCAGGTTAAGCGGTCGATTTGGCGTTAGCAGTTTCCATCATTTTTTTCAGTTCACCTGTCTCAAATAGCTCCAGGGTAATATCACAACCACCAATGAGCTCACCATCGATATAGATCTGCGGAAAAGTTGGCCAATCAGCAAACTTGGGTAGCGCCTCGTAGATCTCCATATCTTCGATGATGTTCACATAGGAAAACGCCTGTTCACAAGCGGCTAACGCTTGAGACGCACGGCTGGAAAAGCCACAAGAAGGGAGCTGAGGTGATCCTTTCATATAGATAACTACAGGGGTTTCAGCTACTTGCTTCGCAATACGTTCTAAACCAGTCATTCAATTACACCCTCTAAGTTCTGACACTGAATAAGCGCCTAGTCCTACATTTTAAAGTTAAAATCAACGCATACCTTACCATATTTGTCGGCTATTATGCAAAGCAGTAGAGCTGCAACCTACTCTCAAAGCATAAACCGTTCACCCAATTTTTCGTGGGACTCATCAATGATGGATGTCAACTGCGACTCACTCAGGTTCAACGTCTCCAACAACTTCGGCACTTGCTGCTGTGTGTGCTGATAAACCACAACCAAATCATTCTCATGTAGTTGCTGATCGATATTGTGAGCCAGTGCCAATATGGATGCCTGACACTGGGCATTGCTGCCATCATTAGCAGCCGCGTTACCACTCACCTCTATTTTTTCAGCAATCCCGTACAGCTGTTTGATCGCATCCATCGATGTCGAAGGCATATGAAGTGTGCTGGCTATCCAGTCGATCAACACCTCGCGATCTAGCTCGAAAGCCTGCTCCTCTAACTGATCATACCCTTGCTCCTCACTACACAACTTGAGTTGACCATCACACGCTTCAGGGAAATTGGCTGCCAGGGTCATCGAGCTAATATCATGAATAATACCGGTAAACTCCATCTCTTCCGCTAGCTGGCGGCTGATTTTCGCACCAATCAGCTTACTGATCAGAGCAATTGAGAAAGAGTGCTCCCAGAGTTTTTCAACGGCCACACTCCGCACATCCGAAAAAGAGCGCATCGCCGCCAGTGTCACTACCAACTTGACATTTTTCGCCCCCAGAAGGTTGATCGCATTACGCACACTGGTCACCTCCTGGTAGCGACGATAGAGGGGCGAGTTTGCA